>JALONV010000120.1 GCA_025454755.1 Bacteroidales bacterium
CTTGTGAATGAGGCAAAGCGGTTTGACATCCGCGGTAAAAGGACTCTTGAACTTTACGAAAAGTATTATCCGGGCGATACCGGACTCATCTTCGGAATTCATGGAAACAGGCAGGCAGACATCGCTTCAAAAATTGAAAGCATTCTTTTTCATGAGCTGTTATCAGGAAATTATGAAGTACATACAGGGAAATTATATGACCTGGAAGTAGATTTCGTCGCTACCAGAGGGAAACAGAGAATCTATTTCCAGGTTACTTACCTGCTGCACGACAAGAAAGTAATTGAAAGAGAATTTAAATCTCTGCTTTCAATCAGAGATAGTTATCCGAAGTTTGTCCTATCGCTCGATAAATATTTTGAAGGTGAAAGGGACGGTATAAAATGGCAAAATCTTATAGAATTCCTTTTAGATGAAAATAGTTTATAAAAAGGTTCTCGGTGCTTGTTGCTCGGTGCTCGTTCCTCGGTCATACACTACCGAGGACCCAGAACCCAGAACCGAGGATCATATTATTAAAATATGGAATTCCGATCAAATAAACAGTATTGATTATGAAATCCCCCTTTAAATTCCTCGACAGCTACACTAAAGACGACCGCGAGATATTCTTCGGCCGGGAGAGAGAGATAGAAGAGCTCTACCATCGTCTCTTTGACAGCAATATGATGCTGGTTTATGGTATCTCCGGGACCGGTAAATCTTCTCTTATTCATTGCGGGCTGGCTAATAAGATAAATGAGACCGACTGGCTTCCCATACCCGTACGCCGCGGAAAGAACATTATCGAGAGCATGGCCGCAGGGATCAGGGCTGCATCGATAACCCCTCAGCAAAACAAACTTGTCACTCCTGCGGATTTTAAGAAAGGCGTCCGGTCATTGTACCTTGATTATTATAAGCTTGTCTTCTTCATCTTCGATCAGTTCGAAGAGCTTTTCATTTTCGGGGACAAGGAAGAACGAAAAGCGTTTATTCAGATCGTGAAATCATTGTCGGACAGGGATCTCAATTGTCATTTCATCTTTATCATGCGTGAAGAGTATATGGCCGGGATCACTGAATTCGAAAAATATATTCCTACAATCTTTTCAAACCGTGTCCGCATAGAAAAGATGTCGCACCAGAATGCCGCAGAAGCAATAAAAGGACCGTGCAAAGTATTCAACATTAACGTAGAAGATGGATTTGCCGAAGCTCTCATTGAGAAATTAAGTCCGGGAAGTGAAGAGGTCGAGCTTACATATTTGCAGGTATTTCTTGACAAAATATTTCAACTTGCACACAGGGGAAAACCGGAAAATCAGGAACTTTCGTTTACACAGGAGCTTCTTCAAAAAACAGGGAATGTAGCTGATCTGCTAGGAAGCTTTCTCGATGATCAGATAAGCCTTCTTCCGGATCCCGGAACAGCCCTTACGATACTCAAGGCGTTCGTTTCGGCAAGAGGGACAAAGCGTCCGGCCAATATGGAAGAGGTAAAGGAATATGCCCTGACAACAGGCAAAGATATTGATGAGAAAACTATTAACGAACTGCTTCATTCACTTGTAAATCTCAGGATACTCCAGGACAAGGACAATAACAGCCGTCACGAACTTAAGCATGATGCCCTCGCCTCGAAGATCTTCGAAAAGATCACCCTTGTCGAAAAGGAACTTCTTGATATACGGCAATTTATTGAGAATGCATTTCAGAACTGGCAAAAACGGGGGGTTCTTCTTTCAAAAGAAGATCTTCAATATATTGCTCCTTACGAATCGCGGCTCTTCCTTCCGGAAAGTCATAAGAAGCTTATTGAGAAAAGCAAAAGTGAACTGCTTAAAGCAAAACACAGGAGAAGAAATATTCTCAGCGCAGCAGGACTTCTGTTGATATTAATTCTTTCAGGATTCAGCATATGGGCCGTTAAGGAAAGAAAGAACGCCATAGCAAAAGAAAAGATAGCCAATGAAGAAAGGAAAAAGGCTGAAACCTCAGAGCAGGAAGCGATAATGGCAAGGGATATGGCGATAGAATCCGATAAAAAGGCAATCGCCTCGGAGAAAGATGCCCTTTCTGCAAGGGACAGGGCGGAAGCATCCGAAATGAGGACAATTAAAGAAAAAGAGCTGGCAGTGATGCGGGAAAAAGAGGCCAGAGCAAACAACTTTAACTATCTGTCAAGAGAGATTGCTTCAGACGATCCAACTCTTGCTTTGCGACTTGCAGATTACGCTCATAGCCTTGATCCGGATAATAAAGCTATCATGAATAACATGAACAGCATTTATAATGACAATATATTCTACAAGGTTTTCTTAAGGTACAGAACGGGAGAGCTCTGCAGAATATCACCTGACTGGAAGACGATTGCCGTTACAAACGAATGTTCTGCGGAGCTGACTGATATATCAGGAAAGAATCCCCGCTCAATTATTGGTCACCGCTTTTATTACTTAGTAGTAGAAGAAATGCATCTTTCTACAAATAGCATTTTTAATAATATTTTGTCATTATCTTTTTCACCTGATGGACAATTTATCGTTACAGGATCAAACGACCGGACTGCCAGATTATGGGATATTGATGGAAATATGCTTCATGTTTTAAGGGGACATTCCGGGCCTATCAGGACAGTGGCATTTTCTCCCGACGGTAAAAGAATTGTGACTGGTTCAAGTGATCTTACAGCAAGAATATGGGACAACGAGGGGAAATCTCTAAAGGTTTTCAGGGGGCATAATTCCGAAATATACTCAGCAGTTTTTTCTCCTGACGGCAGTAGTCTGCTGGCCGGTTTATCAGATTCAACTGCAATCCTCTGGGATCTTGAGGGAAATATCTTACAACGATTTCGGGGACATGAAAATATTGTGCGGCGCGTTGCATTCAGCAATGATGGAAAAACTGTCCTTACAGCATCAAACGATAAAAGCGCAAGATTGTGGGACCTGAATGCAAATCTCCTTCAGGTTTTTAATGGACATACTGATAATATTTTATCGATAGCATTTTCACCCGATGGAAAGACGATCCTTACCGGAGCTGCTGACCGTACTGCAAGAGTGTGGGATCTGAACGGAAACACTTTACTTGTGCTCAGGGGGCATGGAGGCGATGTCAATTCAGTTGTATTCGATCCTGACGGTGTCAGCGCTTTAACTTTCTGCGCTGACGGTGTTGCAAGAAAGTGGGATA
Source organism: Bacteroidales bacterium (assembly GCA_025454755.1). Taxonomy (GTDB): domain Bacteria; phylum Bacteroidota; class Bacteroidia; order Bacteroidales; family VadinHA17; genus LD21. Next base: position 3,181 of record JALONV010000120.1, read on the forward strand.
TATCGCAGGGGAAATTCAAAGACCTGACAGGTATTAAAAGTACTGTAACCGGCGTTCAGTTTTCTCCTGATGGAAAAAGCATTATGACAGTGACAGGAACACCGGATCCATCATTGAAGATCTGGGATACAGATGGAAATTACAGGCAGACTTTCAGATTTTTAGTAAACACAGCCGCTTTTTCACCCGATGGTAATAACATTCTTATAGGTGGACTGGGTGCTCAGCTTCTCAGCCCCGAAGGAAAAATCCTGAAAACATTTATAGGACATATAATGGATGTTACTTCAGTTGCTTTTTCTCCTGACGGAAAAACTATATTAACCGGAGGTGCAGACAAAACAGCACGGATATGGGATTTATCCGGTAAAATAAAAATAATTCTTACAGGTCATTCAGATGCCGTGACTGCGACAGCATTCTCCCCTGACAACAAAACAATATTGACCGGTTCTTATGATAAAACAGCGAGACTCTGGGATATTGATGGAAATCTTCTCAGGGTTTTTAACGGGCATACCGATGCAATTAATTCGGCATGCTTTTCTCCCGACGGTAAAAATGTTTTAACAGCCTCGGATGATAATACAGCCAGACTCTGGGACCTCACCGGGAATTGTGTTCAGGTTCTCAGCGGGCATACCGGATGGGTGGTCTCTGCTGCCTTCTCACCTGATGGAGAAAGAATTATTACAGGCTCCACCGATAACACAGCAAGAGTCTGGGATCTTGAAGGTAATACCATACAGGTGATAAGGGGATTCAATAAATCTGTAACATCTGTCGCATTCTCACCTGACGGTAAAAAGGTACTCATAGGATCAGAGGATAACATCGCCCGGCTTGTGGAATTGAAAAAGCCCGTTGGAGTATTCCTTAATGAAGGCCTTTCGGAAAAGATCAGTACAGAGCAGGCAGTGAAGTATGGAATTTTACAACCTGATCAGTTAGAGAGTGAGAATGATATGTCGAAGCTGTTCGGAGGCATCATTTTCTGCCTTTCTGAGGCAAAAACTCAAATCAATAAAAAGGAAGCTTATCTGAATACGGCAAGTGTGCTGCTGAGAAAAACAGCGAAAAGTATCTCTGATGGATATAGAAAAAGTTTCATTTCATGTGGGATGGAATTATATAAACAGCGGCCTCAAAAGTTTATAACCGACAAAGTGAAAGAGGCAAATAAAAATTCCCTTACTTCTTCTGCAGTAGTTGATCTCAGGAATTCTTACCAGTTCTATGCGGACAAATGCAGCAGCCTGGATCCCGTTTCAATATCAATGAATCTTCCTGAAGTTATGATTCAGATTGCTGAAAGACTTTCTGCGGCGGATACTGCCGCAAGAAAGAACATATCATTTGATATGGCTGCTCTGTCATGGTCTCTTCTACAGAACAGGAAATACAGGACAGCGATGAATGCCATAGAAATTGCTTTTAAAACCGACAGCACAAATCAGTTTGCAATCATGACATTACCCCTGGTGCTGGTTCTGAATGACCATTATATTGAAGCCCGCGATGCATATCTTAAATACTACAAAAGTTACGCTTTCAATCCAACTTATGGATCTTATAAAATGATTTACCTTAAAGATATAGATGAACTGGAAAGAAGAGGGATCACACATGATGATTTTGAAAAAGTGAAAGAGTTGCTGAAGAAATAGGTACTAGATACTGGTTCCTGGGTGCTCGTTCTTTTTAACCGAGTACCGAGAACCCAGTACCGAGTACCGAGAACTGACAACCCAGTAACGAAAATAACTTAACGATAATATTTACCTGCTTTAAATAATTGCAATATGAAATCCCCCTTTAAATTCCTCGACAGCTACACCAAAGACGACCGCGAGATATTCTTCGGCCGTGAAAGAGAGATCGAAGAGCTCTATCATCGCGTCCATTGCGGACTTGCAAACAAGTTCCAGGATACCGACTGGCTGCCGCTGGTGATCCGGCGTGGAGGTAATATTATCGAAAGCATGTCGGCTGCTGTCAAAGCCGCTTCAATCACTGCACAGCAGGCACATCTTGTTAATCCTCCCGATTTCAAAAAAGGCATCCGTTCATTATATCTCGATTATTACAAACCGGTATTCTTCATTTTTGATCAGTTCGAGGAGCTCTTTATTTTCGGCGACAGGGAGGAGCGCAGGTCGTTCATACATATTGTTAAAACATTAACAGAATCGGAGCTCCAATGCCGTATGATCTTTGTGATGCGTGAGGAGTACATGGCCTGGGTAACTGAATTCGAGAAGTTCATTTCCAGCTTCTTCTCGAACAGGGTGCGTATTGAAAAGATGTCGCACCGTAATGCCCTCGAAGTTATCAAGGGTCCGTGCAAGGTGTTCAATATCAGCCTGGAAGAAGGTTTCGCCGAGTCCCTTCTTGAAAAACTGAGCCCCGGCAGTGAAGACGTAGAGCTGACATACCTCCAGGTTTTCCTCGATAAAATATTCCGTTTAGCATTTGGATTTGTTCCCCCCCCTGGGGGGGAATTAAAAGGGGGGTTTTCTTCCTCTTTCACACTCGCCCTTCTTCAAAAAACCGGCAATGTCTCCGACCTTCTAGGCAGTTTTCTCGATGAACAGATCTCCCTGATGGAGAATCCCGAAACGGCTATGAGTCTCCTTAAAGCATTTGTCTCGGGAAAAGGAACAAAACGACCGGCAAGTGAGCAGGAGGCAATTGATAATATAAAATCTTTTGGCAAGGAAATCTCGTCCGACACGATTAAAGAACTTATTCTGGCTTTTGTAAAGCTCAGGGTTCTTAAGGATAAAGATGACAATGACAGATATGAACTACGGCATGATGCCCTTGCAGAGAAGATATTTAAGAGCTCCTAGAGATCAGGCAATTCATTGAGAATTCTTACCAGGCGAGTCTGAAGAGAAAGATCCTGCTTAGTAATGAGGACCTTGAATACATTTCCGGTAAGGATTCGCTTTTAAATCTTAACCCGGAACTTCAGGCATTTATGGATGAGAGCAGACAGCGTCAGAAAGCTATGAAAAGAACCGTTAATAGGCTGGTAATCTTTTCTGCTGCTGCCCTGATTATCTTACTCTCAACCATCTTTTATACTTTAATAAACAGATCCAAAAAGTCGACATCCATACAGCTGGCTAAAGAATCAGTTATCCAGTTTACCAGGCCTGTTGACAGATTATGCTTTGCAAGCGAAGCGTGGCAGACTTCTAATACAGATGAAGCTAAAGAGGCTCTGCTGAAAGCTTTTAATTTTGCGATCAGGAATCCTGGTGAAAATGATGAACTTATCAGCCTGAGGAAAAACTATCTTCTGGATTTCAGGCAAATTTCCTCTCCGATTATTTTTGCCTCCTGCACAAAGGATAACCGGTTTATTTATGGATATTCTAAAGATTCCATATTTGTCTGGGATACAAAAGGCAAATTGTATGCAGGTTTCAGCTGCGGGAACTACCCTTTGATCAATTTGGAAATGAGTGGCAATGGGAGATATATCGGTGCTGTGAATGCCGACAGTATGCTGACAGTCTGGGATAACATGGGACATTTGAACTTTTACCGGAAAGTGGGTTATAATTCAGTAAATGAGGAACAGATATTCAGATTTGATGCAGAGAACAGAATAATCGTCATTTCTTCAGATAAGGAAGCAGAATTGCTCGATATTGACGGAAAACTTATACAATCGTTCGATAATCATAAAGGTAAAGTTAATGCTGTTGATATTTCTGATGACATGAGGTTTATTTCCACTGCAGGCTCAGACAGTACAGTAAATATATGGTACTTCAATTCCATCGAAAACGGGTATGATCTTTACAACAGTATTCATTTCCCCGCAGACACGATATTCAGCGTAGATTTTGCCCGAAACGGTAAGTATATTCTTACCACTGCTGCAAACGGAACAATAAGAGTAACCAGTGTGAATGGTGAGTTTGCCTGGGGAATCCGTGAAGAATATGAAGAAGGTTTGGCAGATATATCTCTCCGGTATCCTTTCTTTGCTGAATTCAATGATTCCGGGAGTGGCATAGTAATAAAATCGACTGACCGGGAATATAACCGGGAAGAATATTTTATGTACGCTATTTATGTCGATATCTTCTATTTAAATGTACGTACTGGCCAGAGCGATAAGTTCAATTATATCCGTTATTCTCCAGGAAATAATTTCATTGCCGTCTCTGACCTTGAAGATAATTACTTGATTTCATGGAATTTATATAATAAATCTAACTATGGACTTTTCAATAATTATAAGTTGTTGCAATTTACAGGTAAAAGGCCTTTCTTTTCCCCTGATGGCAAATACATTTATTCAGTCTGTGGCGATCACCTTGAAAGCTTGTATATAGATGTTGAATCGATTTCAGCTATTGCCCTTGAATTTTATAATAAATGGGATAAGTATTTCTAGAGAATTCCTGGTTTATTCAGCAGTTCGAAATCCAGCATCGAGAAAGGCAGCAGTTGACTTCTTGTAATAGCTGTCCAAAGCTCAGGCAAAACAAACATCAGTACACACAGTGTATAAACAAAAACCATCGGGATAACTATTACCCTGAAGAATAACAACCTTTCGCTTTTATTCCAGTTAATGTAATTTGAACCAGGCAGAGTAAATACAAATGCAAAGAGAAATGGGATAAAGATTCCCAAACCGGTGGCTAGCATATAATTCCCTAACGGCCAATGCATATTCTTCCATAATAATCCCATGGAAACAATGGAAAGTACAATGCATGAGGCAAAGCCAATAAACCTCAGAAAAGGATTACGTTTAAACCTCCGTAAAAATATTGCTGCAAAAGAGATCGAAAAAAGAGCCAGTCCGCTGAATCCTATCGTAAAAAGGATGCCTGTCACAGGCCATCTCATCCGCCTGAAAAAAATTGCGGCAATGACCATTACAAGGAAGAAAATCCCGAGATTGTAGTTTGGTGTTAATATTAAACTGATCACAACTATGTCTAAAAATGTCAGAGCCATAAGGATTCCAAATACGAAATCAGGGATCAGCGGTGGTATCAGAAAAAGGATCACGGCGAGCAAAACCTGACTTACGGCAGCAATAATCAATGCTATTACTGCTTTTCGTCGCTTCGGGCTTTTCTTAACATTGACTTCAATATCTTTCATCCTTTATAGTTTGTGCTAATAAAGTTAAACCAATTTCAAACAATACGCAATTTTATTCTTTGTGTCCCTTCGTGTGCACTTTGTTTTCTTTTGTGGTTAAAAAATCTTAACCACAAAGGCGCACAAAGGATTTTTAAACTGCTGATCATCTGTCTCTTTTGAAATCTGCAAGGATTTTGTTATATTTACTAGATTATGGCCTTGTCAGAACAATTTTCACATGAAATCCCCCTTTAAATTCCTCGACAGCTACACCAAAGACGACCGCGAGATATTCTTCGGCCGTGAAAGAGAGATCGAAGAGCTCTATCATCGCGTC
>JALONV010000121.1 GCA_025454755.1 Bacteroidales bacterium
ATGTTCAATAAGAAATATCTTCATTTACCTGGGAGCCTTTGCCACGATTAAAATCCCTATGATAACATTTGAGATCGGCTTTCTGGGACTGAAGTTTTCACTGCTCCGGACTATTATAACACTACCGGTTTTTATTCTGATAGGGTATCTCATGGAATGGTATCTGAAGGATAAGAACTTTGAAGTAAAACAACCTTGAAGAATTTGGGAATTTAAGAATTTGGGAATTTGAAAATGAAATCAACTAGGAAAAATTATGAATAAATTCAATATTCAGGAAATATTGGCTTCTATGGAAAAGAAACCTTTAAATAAAGAGGTTTTCAGCACAACTGAAAATCTGAAGGCACAGGTAACTTTTCTGAAGGCAGGCAACAGCATACCTCCCTGTAAAATGGATAATGATGTCCTCTTTTATTTTTTAACAGGTGAAGGATCTATTACTGTTGATAATAAAACAATCAGGATTATATCGGGTGATTGCGTGGTTGTACCCCATCAGGCTGAATCGAGAAGTATCAATGCAGATACTGATTTAGAGATACTGGCTGTTCAGGGAATAAAATAAAAATCCCATATCACAAAAATCATGTTCTAAAGAGCAGCTATTTTTTCTTTCTTAACCGGGAAAAAATAAAAGGGATGAATCTCGGAACTACTTTTTTATATTTCGCATAATCAGAATATTTTCCTCCGCTTATGCTTTCCGTCAGCTGTGAGCTCCCAATGAACAGCAGAACAAGTAGTACCGCACCCGTAAGTGTAAAATTGATCCAAAGGCCGGATGCAGCCACTCCAAAAAAATAGAAAGTTATCCAGACTCCCTGCTCACATGCGAAATTCGGATGCCTTGAATATTTCCACAACCCTTCTGTAAAGAATCCTTTCCCCACAGAAGCTTTATAATGCAGGCTTTCAGCCGGGCTTTTCTTCTCCTGGTGGAATCTGAAAAGCTGATTGTCGGCAATGCCTTCTGTAATTATAAATCCAAACATCAGGATTCCTGCAACGATGTCGATAATTGTAAGCTGTTTTTCAGGATGAATTGCCGCAATCAGTAATGGAGAAGAAAACAGCATGATAAGGAAATGCTGATAGATTGATATGAAAAAAAGGTTAAATACTCCGAAGCGCAGTCGTCCCTTCAGCAATGGCTGTTCTCTCATTACCTTCCACCTGTAATCTTCTTCTCCTCTCCAGGGAATTATGTTATATCCTCCTTTTCTCGAAAAATTATAGCTGAGCCTTAATCCCCAGATAGTTACTAATGAAGCCATAAGGATGATCCGTGGCGAAGGCACTGCAGATACAGTGATCCAGGCATAGGCAATCGGCATAAGACTCCAGAGCTTGTCTACCTGGCTGTAATTACGGGTTATTTCACTTACTACGAAACATAAAATAACAACAGCAATGAATACAATTAACCATGTTTGAATAAGTCCTGAAATCTGAATGTCGCCTCCTGATAGTATATCTAAAAGAGCTGTTGCAGAGAATATTTTAAGCATATTTATGATTATTAATATTTAAAATCCGGTTAAATATAATATGATTTTTTACCGGATAATAATTTTCTCCTGCAAAACCATTTTGCTGGCATATTTTGATTAAAATACCTTTGCCAGGCAGGAATTTTAATTATACTTTTAATCCGGTTCAACAGAAATGAAGTTACTTACAGATCGGATAAAATTAAACAGGAATGAGCTCTCCGGGGCATTTGGTGATATAGGGACCGATCTGCCCCTGATCATAGGTATGCTTCTGGCGACAAACCTGGAAATGTCAAATACCCTGATTGTCTTCGGAGTTCTTCAGATTATCACATCATTTGTTTACGGAATTCCCATGCCTGTTCAGCCGCTGAAAGCGGTTGCACTTATAGTCATAACCCAGAAGGTCTCAGCATCGGTCATCTGGGGAGGAGGACTTGCCATTGGCGTTATCATGCTGATAATAACTTTAACCGGCCTCCTGACCTGGCTCAATAAAATAATACCGAAAACGGTTATCAGGGGTATCCAGCTGGGACTTGGGATACAACTGAGCCTCCTGGCAATGAGAGATTATATCCCTGCCGACAAGACTATCGGTTACATTTTTGTCCTGATCGCTTTCATCATTACCATAATATTGATCGGAAACCGGAAATATCCGCCGGCTGTTTTCATTCTGCTCCTGGGATTCGTGTATGTCATTTTTCTTAAAAATGTCCCTTTTTCAGAAATCAGCATTGCCATCCCTCATGTTTACTTCCATAATTTAACTTACAAGGATATAATGACAGGGCTGGTCGTTCTTGCAATCCCGCAAATTCCATTATCTCTTGGGAACTCAATATTTGCCACAAACCAGATAGTTAAGGATTTGTTCCCCGATAAAAAAATCAGTGTTAAAAAAATCGGTTTCACGTATTCGGTAATGAATATCCTGGCTTCCTTGTTTGGAGGAATTCCCGTATGTCATGGATCCGGAGGTATTGCAGGACATTACACATTTGGAGGACGTACGGGAGGATCCACACTAATCTATGGCCTTTTCTATCTTATTCTCGGACTGCTGTTCAGCAATAATTCACCCGAATTGCTGCAGATATTTCCAACGCCGCTTCTTGGAGTGATACTGCTTTTAGAAGGCATTGCCTTGATTATACTCGTAAAAGACATCATTACAGATAAGAAGATGTTCTTTATAGCTATTGTTGTTGCATTATGCGCCAACGGAATTCCAAACGGATATTTTATCGGGTTGATCGTGGGGACAATTTTATATTACATGGCCGACAGATTCGTTTTGAAACATTACGGGAGACAATAATAAATTTATTATTTTTGTCGCCGGGTGATGGAGTTCACCTTTAACCGCCACAGATGCTGATAACTCCTGCAATATCTTAATATTTGAGGAGTTCTATGTTTGAAATTTATCTTATAGCAGCATTCTGGTTCCTCGCATCAATAATTTCGCCAATAAGTTCTTCCTTCCCAAGCATCTTTTTACCGAACCTGTCCTTGATGACCAGGCACCTGAAATACCGGTATCAGGGAAACGAACAAAATTATAATTATTAATTTTTTTTAAATGAAACAGGGAAAACTGACTCTTAGAGAAAACCACCGCAGATCACTGACTTCAGCATTAACGATGGTGGAACAAATGCTGGTGGAAACGGAAGAACTTTTGTGTGTCCCTAAGAATTATTGTTGCTTTGAAGTCGATAATGACATCAGGAGCGATTATAAGGATTTTAATCTTGAAATCATTGGTAAAGCTCGTGAACAAATCTGTAAATTAGCTGAAAAATACAGCACCGGTAAACAACGCCAAAGCTTAAAAAAGTCGATAAATACAAAGAAAACCAAGATTTGGGAAATTCTCTGTGATGTTAAATCAAGGAGACAGAAAGGATTCGGGGAATTCCCGAAGGAGATGATAAAAGAATATGATAATGATATCGACGAACTGATGGCGTTAACTGAAAAAATTAAAATTAACTAAATATAGAAAAACGATGGAAATAATTAATGTATCTGCACTGGAAATTCTGGATTCAAGAGGCAATCCTACAGTCGAAGCAACCCTGACATTGGAAGACGGAGTAAAAGCACGGGCAATGGTGCCAAGCGGCGCCTCAACCGGAGAACGTGAAGCATGTGAGCTTCGCGATGGTGACAAAAAACGCTATGGCGGCAAAGGCGTTCTGAAAGCTGTTGAGAATGTCAATAAAATAATCGCGAAGGAGATTATCGGAAAAGAATTCCACAATCAGCGCGAGCTTGATTATCTGATGATACAACTTGATGGTACTCCCAATAAATCAAAACTTGGAGCCAATGCGATATTATCTGTCTCGATGGCTTATGCCAGAGCTGAGGCACAAAGCGCCGGAATCCCGTTGTACCAATACCTTGGCGGTGCCAATGCCCATATTCTTCCTGTTCCATGTATGAATATCATAAACGGTGGCAAGCATGCCGATAATAATGTTGACTTCCAGGAATTTATGATAGCTCCTCATTCAGCAGCAACATTCACCGAAGCTATCCGAATGGGTGTTGAAGTATTTCATACTTTAAAATCAGTTCTAAAAGCAAAAGGATACAGTACAGGAGTTGGCGATGAAGGAGGATTTGCACCAAACCTGAAATCAAATGATGAAGCTGTTGAAGTCATTCTCGAAGCTATAAACAAGGCGGATTATAAACCCGGAACCGATGTCAGCATATGCCTCGATCCGGCTGCAAGTGAAATGTGGGAAGATGGTAAATACAAGCTTTTTAAAAGTACCGGTAAACTTATTTCCAGTGACGACATGGTGAAACTATGGGAAAACTGGGTAAAACAATACCCCATCGTACTGCTCGAGGATGGTCTTGCTGAAAATGACTGGGCAGGCTGGCAAAACCTGACTAAAGTGCTGGGAGACAAAATAGAGATTGTCGGCGATGATATTTTCTGCACCAATAAGGCAATTCTTGCTGACGGTATTGCAAAGGGTGTCGCCAACTCGATCCTTATTAAGCTTAACCAGATAGGAACGGTAACTGAAACACTTGAGACTATTGAGATGGCCTATCGTAATAATTATAATACTTTTGTTTCACACCGCAGCGGAGAGACTCCTGACAGCTTCATCGCCGACCTTACGGTTGCCGTAAATGCAGGACACCTGAAAACAGGCAGCGGTTGCCGCAGCGAAAGGATTGAAAAGTTCAATCAGCTGATGCGCATTGAGCATGAACTTGGTAAAGCTTCAAGATTTGCGGGGAAGAAAGCCTTCAAAAATGCCTAGGAAGGTTTAATCTTCTCAAACAAACCTAAAAGCTTGGTATTATAGATCTCAGTTATCTGAGGTTCGTGTTCGCCTATTGGTTTGACAGGAATTAAATCAATTACTTCCTGAGGAGTCAGTCCGGATTTATACAGAAGATCAAGAGAAGCAACAATAGTCTGAAATATCGACTGTTTGCTCTCTTCTTCTGTTAATCCTGTTTTCACTCCTATTCCTGCCAGCTCCCGCCACTGGAACCAGAAATATGTGGGAAGCATTGCCGACATAAGCATCTCCCCTCTCTTTTCCTGATCAAATCCTGGTGCAAATGTTACCGGATTGAATCCTTCATTGATATATGACGTGGCATTGGGGATCAGCCTTGCCAGGTTCTTTACATGTCCAAGCTTTAATGCCAGCTTTGGAAAGTTGATCTTGGGGGCCAGGGAGATAACTGCTGCCTCCGCCTTAACGTCGTTTTTTATCAGTTCAAGGGTATCCATAATCATTGGCGGATGAAGCGCAATGAAGACGATATCCTGACTGGCAGCACTTTTTGCATCAGCAGAAACTATATCCGGAAATCGTCTCTTAAGATTTTCCGTATTGGTATCCGCTACTACAACCTTTTCGAATTTTACATTTTTGTTTTTGAAACCTTGCAGAAGGATCTTTGTTACCCTTCCACCACCGATAAAACCGATTGAGTGTTTCATAATTTAAATTTTATTTGTCTATCTGTAGTTGTGAATATAATAGTCTAGATCGCTTGAAAATCAATTTAATTACCCCAGCCCCAAGGGGAGTAAATTGATTTTCTTCGCTCCCTTTAGGGACGGGGTAAACGAAGAAAATCAATGGACCCCTGTATCTGATTCCTGATACTCACATAGTTTTAAATGTTTTTTATCATCTGATTACCTCTGAATGTCTGTTTTCAAGATGCGGAACTGATCATTAACTAAATAAATAATTGATATGATAACGCTTAGAACAACCGATAAGTCAAAGATCGTATAAGCAACTCTTACTATCTGATATATAAGCTCAAACTTAACCATCATCAATAAGCCAGACACAACCGCAAGGAACAGAAACAATGCCTGCAGTTTTCTTAACAAAGAACCTGAAGGATTCTCGTTTTTCATTCTGATCCATGTAAAAGCTCCGGCAATTAATGCAAGAATTGTTATAATGAAATGATTTGAATCAAGTGTCAACCGGTCCGGCAGGACATAGCTGTTCACATCTGGTTTT
>JALONV010000049.1 GCA_025454755.1 Bacteroidales bacterium
GGGCCATGGCCCTATTCTGAGAGAAAACAGGAATATGCTGGTTGATCTCTCTCAGAAATATGCAAATGAATACCTTGAGCAGACCCAGGTAAAAGCCAGAAGGCACATACTTATAGCTTATGTCTCGGCTTACGGGTATACCGCAAGAGCTGCTGAGATAATTGCTGAGGGGATTCACGAAGTTTCTGATTTCGGAATAGATATAGTTGATATTGAGCATATTGATCTTGGCGAACTTGATGTCCGGCTGTCTGAAGCTGATGCACTGATAGCTGGATCACCGACAATAAATCAGAATACTCTTTTGCCAATCTACAAACTCTTTGCGATAATTAATCCTATGAGAGACAAGGGTAAGCTGGCCGGGTCTTTTGGCTCTTATGGCTGGAGCGGGGAAGCGCCAAAGATTATTCTGGAAATTTTCAGGAATCTGAAACTGAAAATATTCGGGGAGCCTGCTTTGTTCAAGTACCTCCCTGGCGGGAGCAAGGAAGATGAACTAAAAGATTACGGAAGGAAATTTGCCATCGAGTTCGAAAAGGAATGCGCACAGAAATAAATCAATAATTTCCCGCTGATATCGCAGATGTCCGCTGAATGATCTGCGAAAATCTGCGTAATCTGCGGGAAAAAGAAGGGTGCCCCTTTTGAGACACCCTCATTTTAATTTCAAGGTTTTTGTGATTACGAAATCTTGATCTGCTTCGAGATCTTGTTCTTTTCTTCTTCCATTTTCGGAAGTTCAACTGAAAGTATCCCATCCTTGTAAGAAGCCGCGATCTTTTCCGTGTTCACATTATCAGGAAGATAGAAGCTTCTGCAGAAAGATGAATAACTGAATTCTTTTCTCTTGTATCCGTCACTGTTATCTTCAGTTTCGTTTTTGGTCTCGGAAGAGATCGTAAGAACATCCTCATTGATGTCGATCTTGAGATCTTTCTTATCCATTCCCGGAATTGCAAGATCAAGAGTGAAATTCTTTTCATTTTCCTTTATGTTCACTGCCGGCATCGAATTAGATCTGGTAGTAAACATCGGGAAAAAATCGTCGTCAAAAAGATTTGACAGGAACGGGCTGTAGCTTCTTCTCGTAATTGTTGGTAACATAGCTTTGTCCTCCATTATTTTTAGTTATACATATTATTTGTCTATACACCCCTAAATACTCAAGTTCTGTTCCAAAACCTTCTAAATGACATAATGACAGGAATACTGAAATTATGACGGACATTATGGCAGGTTATGTAATTCCGAAAATTTACGTTAGGTTTGTAATACTGAAGGTCAGCCTATGAAAGTGACGTGGAGGAGCATCCTTATTTTTTGCGGCATTGTGTTGCTGATTGCAATGGCGTGGTTCTTCCGGAGCATTGTGGTTTATGTACTTGTTTCAGGTGTTCTGTCGATAATGGGACGTCCGCTGGTAGACTTTTTATGTAAAGTCAAGATCAGAAAATGGAAGTTCCCGCGTGCTCTTGCCGCTCTGATTACACTGCTGATAATATGGGGTGTCATCGCATTGTTCTTTGTTATTTTCGTACCGCTGGTAACAAAGCAGATCAATGAATTTTCGACGATTGACAGCAGCAAGATAGTTGAGCTTATCCATCAGCCTCTTAACAGAATAGAGAGTGTCATCAAATCTCTCAATAAGGATCTGTCCGATGAACTTTCACTCTGGGATTATTTTAACCGCAAGGTGTCGGAGGTCCTGAATATAAACATGATCCAGAACTTTATGGGATCAATACTCGGAACACTGGGCAATATCCTGGTGGCCATTTTCTCGATTTCCTTTATCACTTTCTTCTTCCTTAAGGACCAGCATCTTTTCTTTGAATCGATACTCATGTGGGTGCCGGATAAATATACCGACAACTTCAGCCGCGCGCTTAATTCGATAAAGAGACTTCTTACCAGGTATTTTATAGGTGTAATGATTCAGTGCACCTGTATTATGATACTTGTTGATATAGGAATGACGATCATTGGCATTGATTTCCAGCAGGCACTTGTAATGGGACTTATCCTGGGCATACTGAATGTAATACCATATGTAGGACCATGGATCGGGCTCTTTATTGCGCTGATAATGGGTATTGCTTCTCATATTAATATGGATTTCCAGACAGTATTAGTTCCCCTTATCCTTTATATGATACTTGTTGAGGCAATAGTTCATCTTATAGATAATGTTGTATTTCAGCCGGTTATTTTTTCAAATAGCGTCCGGGCTCACCCCCTGGAAATATTTATCGTTGTGCTTGCCGCAGGTTTTGCTGCAGGAGTTCCGGGGATGATACTTGGCATTCCTACATATACTGTTATAAGGGTTTTTGCAAGGGAGTTCTTTTACAACTTCAAGCCTATTCAGAAGATAACTTCCGGATTATCACCGGGAGCCATCGAAAACACTGTCAATCTTTCTAATGATGAGGATCCTGCAGATGAAGAAAAGAAAGATGGCAACAAAGCAGGAAACTAGTCCGGAGCAGTTTAAACTACTTATGAAAGAACAACAGAAAAAATCCTCATCGCTTGCGTCGGGAGTAATTCGTTTCTATTATGACGGCTTCAGGACTCTCTCTGAATGGGGGAAACAGGTCTGGATAGTTATTCTGATAAAACTCTTTATAATATTTGCTATCCTGAAACTCTTCTTTTTCCCCGATTTCCTTAAAAAGAACTATGCCGATGATACTCAAAGAAGTGAATATGTCCTTGATCAAATAACCAAAACCCCGGATACTGATGATTGAAAATGTTGATTTATCGCTGGTGGACTGGTCGAGAGCCCAGTTTGCACTGACTGCAATTTACCACTGGTTGTTTGTCCCTCTGACGCTGGGATTATCATTTATTGTTGCCATGATGGAGACAATTTATGTAAAGACCGGAAAGGAAGAATGGAAACGGATGACCAGGTTCTGGATGACACTTTTCGGAATAAACTTCGCTATTGGCGTTGCAACAGGAATTATCCTGGAGTTTGAGTTTGGTACAAACTGGTCGAATTATTCATGGTTTGTAGGAGATATTTTCGGGGCACCCCTTGCTATTGAAGGAATTCTTGCGTTTTTCCTTGAATCGACATTCGTGGCAGTGATGTTCTTCGGCTGGAATAAAGTGAGCAAAAAATTTCATCTTGCTTCCACATGGCTGGTTGCGATAGGCGCTAACCTTTCGGCATTATGGATACTTGTAGCCAATGCCTGGATGCAGAATCCGGTTGGAATGACTTTCAATCCCGATACTGCACGCAATGAGATGGTCAACTTCTGGGCCGTGCTCTTTAATCCGGTTGCAGTCGATAAGTTCCTGCATACTATATTTTCAGGATTCCTTCTGGCATCGGTATTTGTGATGGGTATAAGCGCCTGGTTCATGCTGAAGAAAAGAGAAGAATGGCTGACAAAACGAAGCATTCTCATTGCAGCTGTTTTTGGATTACTATCATCGCTGATGGTGGCATTTACCGGAGATATGTCGGCAAAGACTCTGGCAAAAGTACAACCCGTAAAGTTTGCAGCCATGGAAGCTCTTTATGATGGTTCAAAGGATGCCGGACTTGTGGCGTTTGGAGTTCTTAAAAAATCA
Source organism: Bacteroidales bacterium (assembly GCA_025454755.1). Lineage (GTDB taxonomy): Bacteria > Bacteroidota > Bacteroidia > Bacteroidales > VadinHA17 > LD21. The sequence goes on from JALONV010000049.1 coordinate 3,598, forward strand.
GATGAGAAAATACTGGAAAAGAAAGAGGTGAAAGACTTTGCAATGAAGATCAGGATCCCCGGACTTCTTTCCATAATGACCGGAGGCAGCAGGGATGTTTTTGTTCCGGGTATCAGGGATCTGATAAGTTATGGCGATAGTGTCAGAAATATACTGTCCATTTCAGAAATGATGCAGAGAGGCTTGTATGCCAAAGAGGTGCTCAATGATTATAAAAGAGCCAAAATGCTGAATGACAAGGAACAGGCCGAAATTATTAAAAATGAATACTTTGGCAGCAGGACATTCCTCGAAGAAAACTTCAGATATTTCGGCTATGCTTTCCTTAATTCTCCGGAAGATGCCGTGCCAAATGTTCCGGTAGCCTTCTATACATTCCACCTGATGGTTATGCTTGGATTCTTCTTTATCCTCGTGTGCATGATTGCCCTGTTTCTTCTATACCGGGGCAGCCTGCAGAAAAATAAATGGTTTTTATGGGTGGCGCTCCTTTCAATCCCGCTGGTGTATATTTGCAGCGAGGCAGGCTGGGTAACTGCCGAAATGGGCCGTCAGCCATGGATCATCCAGGATCTTATGCCTGTTTCTGTGGCAGTCTCACAGATCAGCCCGGGTGCCGTAATGACCACTTTCATACTGTTTGCAGTTCTCTTTACGGCACTTCTGGCAGCTGAAGTGTCAATCATGGTTAAGCAGATAAAAACAGGACCAAAACATTAGGAGGAAAATTATGACAGCAATGATTTCTTATATCTTTCTGCAGCATTACTGGTGGATGATCGTTTCACTGCTTGCCAGCCTGCTGGTATTCCTTCTGTTTGTCCAGGGAGGACAGACAATGATTTTCAGGCTTCCCGGCAACGAAAGCCAGAAGACAATGATTATAAACACCCTTGGCCGGAAATGGGAATTCACATTTACAACACTTGTCACTTTCGGAGGAGCCTTTTTTGCTTCATTCCCGCTGTTCTACGCAACAAGCTTCGGAGGTGCATACTGGGTATGGATTGCAATACTTTTCAGTTTTATTATACAGGCAGTTGCTTACGAGTACAGGTCAAAACCTGCAAATGTTCTGGGCAAAAAGACTTTCGATATATTTCTTTATCTGAACGGTGCGCTTGGCCCTTTCCTGTTAGGAACGGCTGTTGCAACATTTTTCACCGGTTCATATTTCAGCCTGAACTATATGAACAATGTACTTTGGGCAACACCATTTCACGGTCTTGAAGCCTTGCTGGACGGAAGAAATATTGCACTCGGACTTGCAGTTCTTTTCCTGGCCAAAACAAACGGATTATTATATATTATCAATTCTATAGAAGATGAAGATCTATTGATAAGAGCTCGTAATAAATTAATTTTTAACTCAATAGCATTTCTTGCCTTCTTCCTGATATTCCTCGTTTCAATTCTTCTGTCAAAGGGATTTGCCGTAAGCGGTAACGGAAGCATTGTTATGGAGAATTTCAAATATCTTCATAATTTATTGCAGATGCCGGTTGTGCTGGTGTTTTTTCTGGCAGGTGTTGGTTCTGTTCTCTGGGGTATCGGAACCTCAGTCTTCAAGGGCAGAAGAGACAGCATATGGTATACTGGAGCAGGGACTATCGCTGTAGTATTTTCACTTTTCCTGATAGCCGGATTCAACAATACAGCGTTCTATCCTTCGATTTATGATCTTAACAGTTCCCTTACGATCAGCAAAGCTGCATCCAGCAAGTTCACACTGACAACAATGTTTTATGTTTCATTTATTATCCCGTTTGTGGTTGCTTACATATGGTATGCATGGAAGTCGATAAACAACAGAAAGATAACCGAAGAGGAGATGAAGGAAGATGTTCATGTATATTGAAAGGCGTAAGGCGACAGGCTTCAGGCGACAGGAAGAATGTTTTACGCCCTGCGCCTGATGCCTGACGCCTGACGCCCGACGCCCGACGCCTGACGCCCGACGCCTGACGCCTGACGCCCGACACCTTTCATTAATATGTAAATATTTTAAAAGATTATGTATATAACCGAAATACTCCAGTACCTGCTGTGGCCGGCCCTTATAGCCGTCACCTGGTTTGCAATAAGATTCGCATTATCGAGATTCGAGAAGAGATTTCCTGAAAAGGAGTGAAATAAGCGATACAATAATATAAAGGGGAACAATAAGAGAGGCTCCTGCAATTCCGAATATTGCAAGTACAATTACTGCTGAGGCGATGAGAATATACCTGCCTTCATTTCCTTTAAACTTCAGTTGAGAGGTTTTCAGGGAAAGGAGGGGAATGCGTGTTACCATCAGCAGTGAGATGATAATTGTGAAAATTATCAGGGCTGCTGCTGATCCTGTAAATGCATTAACTATTTTATTGTCAGAATAATTTCCGGCTATAATTAAAGAAATAACTGCAAGTGCATTTGCAGGTGTGGGAAGCCCTTTGAAAGAAGTAATCTGGGTAGTATCTATATTGAATTTTGCAAGGCGGAGAGCAGCACATACCGGCATTATGACCGGGAACAAGGTTATGAATGCCGGTATGGTTCCCGATGAATCTGTCAGAAGCTCATATATTATTACGGCAGGAGCAACTCCGAAGCTTACTAAGTCGGCCAATGAATCAAGTTCCTTTCCAATATCCGAATATGCTTTTAAAAGCCGGGCTGAGAGGCCATCGAGGAAATCGAAGATCATTGCCGCCAGGATGAGCCATGATGCTGTGACAATCTCACCATTAAAAGCGAAAATGACCGCAATGAATCCTGAAGCCAGATTGAGTGAAGTAATGAAATTGGGGATATGTTTTTTCATTGAAGGATCTGATAGAAGGAAACAAAATTAGTTAAATTTAAATTAACCTTCCTGATCCTTCGGGTCAAATTTTAGATCTGCGCATTTCAGCGAGATCTACGGGAGATTTTTCCCAAGCAGATTACGCAGATCTTCGCAGATGTAATAGATTGAGATTTTATATTTTTTTATTATTAGATTTGTGGTTGTTACAGGAGTGGAATGATAGATATTACAGGCATAAAAATAGCTATTGACTTCGACGGCACAATCGTGGAACATAATTATCCGGCAATAGGCAAAGAGAAGCTGTTTGCATTCCGGACTATGAAAGAACTTGAGAAGAAAGGTGCGAGGCTTATCCTGTGGACATTCAGAACAGGCAGGGAGTTGGATGATGCTGTTGAATACTGCAGGAAGAATGGGATTGAATTTTATGCCATCAATAAAAACTATCCCGAAGAAGTTACTGACGATTCAGCGGGGCGTAAAATTGATGCTGACATTTATATCGACGATAAGAACATTGGAGGCTTCCCGGGCTGGGGCGAAGTGTGGCAGATGATCTTCCCTTTTGAGGTTGAGCAGAAAGAAGCCGAAAAACGTATCGCATCGGCGCGAAAAAATATTTTTAAACGTTTATTCCCCGGGAAAAAGAAATCCAATGAAAATTAATCTGTTTAAATACCTGCTTACATCTGCTATCTTTCTGATTGCCGCATTTACAATTGCATGTTCCGGGAAATCGGGCAAGCTGTCAGTCCCTGCAGGAGAAATAAAAGCCGGTGCACCTGAAGAAGCGCCCCGGCGGCTTATTAAAATGACTATGCCTGAGGAGAACGCAGAATTTAAGCTGGGCGATTCTGTCAGGGTGGTACTTGAACCTGAAAACATAAACCAGCAGCCTGATTCAATAATCCTCACATTCGACGGGAAACATGTTGCTACGCTTAAATCGGTACCCTGGGAATATCAGATACCCTCATCTTCAACAACCTTTACCGGAAGGAAGCCGGTTAAGGCAACAGCCTTCAAAAACGGGAATGCAAAAGCTGTTGTGAGGTTAATTATTGTATATTCTGATAAACCTCCGAAAAGGTATGGGTATAAAGTGATCCATACGTTCCCGCATGATAAGGACGCTTTTACCCAGGGACTTTTCTTCAGCAACGGTGTATTATATGAAGGTACAGGTCAGCAGACAGGATCAACATTGAGGGAGGTAGAACTGACAACAGGAAAGGTGATTCGTCAGCTGAACCTCAGCTCTGATCTCTTCGGTGAGGGGATTACATTGTATAACAACAGGATCTACCAGGTGACATGGCAGTCAAAAGTCGGATTTGTCTACGAAAGAAGTACTTTCAGGCAGATCAATAAGGTTTACTATCAGTCGGAGGGCTGGGGATTAACGACAATTGATGACCGGATCGTAATGAGTGACGGATCAAATGTTCTCTATTTCTATGAACCTGAGTCGTTTACGGTTCTATCGAGAGTTGAAGTATACGATGATGAAAGAAAAGTTGACAGTCTTAATGAGCTCGAGTATATAAATGGTGAGATATGGGCTAATCTCTGGATGAAAAACCTCATTGCAAGGATCGATCCTGCTTCAGGTAAAGTAACAGGCTATATAGATCTCAAAGGGATACTGACTGATCCAGACACTGATACCGGCGTCAACGTTCTTAACGGGATTGCCTTCGACAGCGAGAACAACAGAATATTCGTGACAGGAAAGAACTGGCCAAAACTATTTGAGATCAGGGTTACTGAGTGATCCTGGTCCCGTAAATCACATTCACACCGCCGGGAATTATACCAAATTCAACGGGAGTATGTCCAAGTGATTCCCCGTCAGCCTCGGAATACAGAGCTGTTTCACAGGTCACCTTCAGGTTTGTGCTCCGGTAGCCGTCAATCTTGGGATGGCTGAGAATGGTACCATCGTATAAGATCTTGAGTGCTTTTATTACCTCAATGCGTCCCATATCCTTAATAACAGTTATATCAAGGAGTCCATCATCAGGCACAGCATCAGGAGTTTGCCGCATTCCTCCGCCGCAGTAGCGTCCATTGCCAACATTAACTGAGAAGGCCTTGGTTGTGATAGTTTTCCCATCGATAGTTATGTTTATGACAGGTCGTTTATAAGATATCAGGCTGGAAAGAAGATTATACAGATATACAGCCTGACTGCTTCTTCCCTTGTCTTTCTGTTTATTTGTCTTTTGAACCACAACAGCCTCAAATCCAAGTCCTGCGATGTTCATGAAATATCTCTTCTGCTGTCCTTCACTGCTGTAATAGGTAATAGTCCCTACATCGTGAGGCATGGTTTTGTTATCCCTGATTATTTTTACGGCTCCCTCATAAACAAGAGGGATGCCGAACATTCGGCCCCAGTCATTGCCTGTTCCAACAGGTATCATGCCAATCACCACATCTGTTGAAGGGCAGGCGTTTTGTGTGAAAATACCGTTTACAATCTCGTTCATGGTACCGTCGCCGCCAACAGAAATTATTTTCCTGAAACCAGAAACAAGAGCTTCCCTGGTAAGTTCAGTTGCGTGACCTTTTTTTTCGGTGAATCTGGAATGAGTACGAATGTTATCCCTGGAAAAAATTCCTGAAATTCTTTCCCAGTCTTTTTTACCCTTGCCATTTCCTGCATTAGGGTTGACAATTACATACCATTCAGAGCGGACAGGATTATTTGCCATAGTGTCAAATTATTGTGGTATCCAAAGATGTAAAAATAAGCCGTAAACGGGACTTTTCGTCAAAAGAATGAATATTTTTCCACAAAGATTCCATAATTTCAACATGCAGTAGATCAATATTATACGTATTTTTCTTTAAAACCATACTGTTAATAAGATGTTGAAAACCGCAAAAGAAATGTTTACAATTACATCTTTCACTTCCTGAGGGAGTGGTGCTTTAAATAGTAAATTTGAAGCTCAAAACTAAACAGTAGAAACAATAAAAGGAAACAGATGGGAAGGATAATAGCTATAGCGAATCAGAAAGGTGGAGTGGGCAAAACTACAACTGCGATAAATCTGGCAGCAAGTCTTGCAGCCCTGGAGAAAAAAGTGCTTATAGTCGATGCTGATCCGCAGGCAAATGCTACATCGGGGATTGGAGTTGATACACGCAAGATCTCATGTACAATTTATGATTGTCTGATAGACGGTAAAGATCCAAAAGAAGCCATTCTTGGGTGTGAGGTTGAAAATCTGTCACTCATACCTTCGAATATTGACCTTGTGGGCGCCGAAATTGAAATGCTTGAGATGCAGAATAGAGAGAAAGTCCTTAAGGGGGTTCTGAGGAATATCAGCAATGATTATGATTATGTGATGATAGACTGCTCTCCTTCTCTCGGGCTTCTTACCGTTAATGCGCTTACTGCGGCCAATTCCGTTATAATCCCTGTGCAATGTGAGTATTTTGCACTCGAAGGACTTGGAAAGCTTCTCAACACAATAAAGATCATACAGAACAACCTGAATAAAGAACTGGAAATTGAAGGGTTCCTTCTGACAATGTACGATTCCCGTCTGAGGCTGTCGAACCAGGTTGCTGATGAAGTGAACAAGCACTTCCAGCAGATGGTATTCAAAACAATCATCCAGAGAAATGTCAAGCTGTCGGAAGCTCCCAGTTTCGGGCAGCCGGCAATATTATATGATGCTGATTCAAGAGGAACGGTCAATTACCTCAACCTTGCCAAGGAGCTGATCGAGAAGGAAGAAGCAAGAGTAAAGCAGGCATAACGATCAACTGATAAATCGATGAACATGACAAAGAAAAATGCATTGGGAAGAGGCCTCGGTGCTCTGATAGACGGTGTTGAAAAAGAGGTCCTTGAGAAGAAAATCGAAGCAAATCAGGACATAGCCATCGACTCCATAGATGGCAATCCATTTCAGCCGAGAACCACATTTGATGAACAGTCACTCGAAGAACTGGCCGCATCGATAAAGAAACTGGGAATTGTCCAGCCGCTTACAGTTCGCGAGATAGGAGGCGGAAGATACCAGCTTATTGCCGGTGAGAGACGACTCAGGGCTGCCAGGCTGGCAGGACTTACACATGTGCCGGCATTCATAAGAACGGCTGATGACCAGGCTATGCTTGAACTGGCACTGGTGGAAAACATTCAGCGCGAAGACCTTGATGCAGTAGAAGTAGCAATCAGTTTTCAGCGTCTTATCGAAGAGTGCAAGCTGACACAGGAAGAGCTCAGCGAAAGGGTTGGCAAGCAGAGATCTACAGTTGCAAACTATCTGCGCCTTCTTAAGCTGCCGGCAGAGATACAACTGGGTATAAAGAACAAGCATCTGACAATGGGACATGCGCGTACACTCGTTAATATTGATGATCCAAAACGGCAGATAAATGTTTATTATAAGATCGTCGACGGCGATCTTTCTGTCCGCCAGGCTGAAGAGCTGGTCAGAGACCTTCAATCGGAAAAGATTAAAGATCCGGAAAAACTCGAGAGAAAGAAAAAGCTCAACCAGGATTTTGCACAGCTAACAGAGCATCTCAATAAAATATTTTCAGCCAGGGTAAACTTCAGAATAAACGAACTGGGGAAGGGGAAAATCGTTATCCCGTTTGAAAATCCCGAAGAGATGGAGCGCATTTTGGGTCTCTTTGACCGCCTCAACTCCTGAAAATAATTATCTTTATTGCTTCGTTTTACCGGTACCGCCCATCGATACAGGCGATTTTGTATTTTGAAGAATTGTAGTAGAATATTATTGATACTTATAGCATCGCTGTTTTTTCTTCAGAACAACAGCCTCGCTCAGGATACCCTGAAGGTGGAGAAACCGGTGAAAAAAGAATTCAAGGCCGAACCTCACCGCGCAACAATGCTGGCTATTGCACTTCCCGGACTGGGACAGATCTACAACAGAAAATACTGGAAAGTGCCGGTGGTATATGTGGGTTTCGGAGCGATACTCTATGCTGCAAATTACAACGGCTCAAGATACAACACACATCTTAAGGCATATCAGGATCTGACCGATGCCTTTCCGGAAACAAGAAGTTATCTGGAGCTTAAGGGACTGGAAGAAGTTGATCCGGATGATTTTGATCAGTATTTAAATCCATCGAGCTATTCCTGGTATAAGGACAGGATATTGAGGAGCGTGGATTATTACAGAAAGTACAGGGATCTTTCATATATTGGCATCGCGCTCTGGTATATGGTATCAATTCTAGATGCAAATGTCGATGCCAGCCTTTTTAATTATGATGTGAGCGATGACCTTGATATTGAGATCGGACCGGTTCAGGTGCCACTGGAAGGCCAGGTCACACAGGGATTGGGAGTAACTATGAGAGTAACTTTTTAAAAAGTGTTTGAATGAAGAAGATCAGTTTTTTACTAGTAATATTCTTAACGACAGTCATGCATCTGATGGCCCAGGCTGATGCCGATACCATAATTGTCAGATCGAATCTTGATACTGACAGGATATCAGCCGACCTTGACAGCCTCGTAAGTTCTTGGTATGTAAAAATGGCTCTTCAGAATGATCCTGATATCGTTTCAAATGATACGGCAGGCATCATATACCCTGACACAGTCTACAGAAACAGGATCAGTAAAATAAACTCAATTGTAAAGCTTGACTTTAATGGTGTTATACGTAATCATATTCATGTATATACAGTAAAACAAAGGGAAAAATCCGTTGCGGTTTTAGGACTCATGGATTACTATTTCCCCATGATAGAAGATATTTTCGATAAATACGGCCTTCCTGCCGAACTGAAATATATGGCTGTAATTGAATCAGCGCTTTATCCGACAGCCGTCAACAGGTACTCAGGCGCAACCGGCCTGTGGCAGTTCATGTACAGCACAGGCAGGATGTACGGCCTAACCATTAATTCAATTGTTGACGAAAGAAGAAGTCCTGTTAAATCAACATATGCTGCTGCAAGATATCTTAAAGATCTGTATAATATTTATCAGGACTGGACACTGGTAATAGCTGCATATAACTGTGGTCCGGGAAATGTTAACAAGGCAATCCGGAGGTCAGGTAACAAAAAGAACTACTGGGATATATATTACAGGCTCCCCAGGGAAACAAGAGGATATATTCCTCAGTTTGTAGCTGCGACCTACTTCATAAACTATTATCCGGAGCATAATATCAGACCATTGCCTCTTAATATACCGGTTGCCACTGATACAATCATGGTAAACAAGGATATTCATCTTTTCCAGATTTCTGAGGTAATGAAGATCCCCTATGGAGAACTGAAGGCTCTCAATCCTCAATATAAAACCGGTCTTATTCCCGGATCATCGAAGCCACAATCGCTTACGCTGCCAATAACACACCTTGGCGATTTTATCGATCTCAACGACACCATAAGGCGGTACAAATCTGATATATACCTGAACAAAACAACCCAGATTGCCGATCCTTCCCGTTCAACCTACGTTCCTGCCGATGTAAAAGGCAAAGCAAAACTGATCTACACAGTCAAAGAGGGAGATAACCTGGGATATATAGCAGAATGGTACAGGGTTCCATTATCTGATATCCGTTACTGGAACGATATTTACAGGAGTACCATCAGAATCGGACAAAAGATTGTTATTTATGTTGATCATTCAAAATCGGAGTATTATTCAAAGGTGAACGGAATGAACTTTGCAGAGAAACAGGCGATGACAGGCAAGAGCGTTCCTTCCAATACATCCACTTCAACATCAGCTCAAACAGGTCCATTGGTTCAGACTGACGGAGATTACATTACACATACTGTACGTTACGGTGATACTATCTGGGATATTGTTAAGCTGTATGACAATGTTTCCACGACCGAAGTGCTGACATTGAATAATATTTCAGATCCGGGCAAAATACAGGTTGGACAGGTGCTGAAGATAAAGAAGAAGAGCTGATCCCTGACATCAATATATGCGTCCTTTCAGGTCGTTTCTGCTGTTGCTGATTTTCCTTGTCTGCCTGACCTGGATCTTCAATATTTTCCCCGTTAGAGATTTGATTTACAGACCGGCAGAGACAACAATACCTGATACGACATTCGTCCCAGATACATTTCCGGTCCCTTATACTTCCGATCCGCTTACTCCATTTATTGATTCTTTAATTGAATCAAAAAGCCAGGTTCGTGTCATGTATTATGGCGATTCACAGGTGGAAGGCGACCGTATAACATTTTTTCTCAGACAATTGCTGAGAGAGGACAGTGGAGGAAGCGGTCCCGGATTATTCCTGCCCGTAATGCCGGTCATGTACACCAAGACAATCTGGCTCAGGTCATCACCCAACTGGGAAAGATATAATTACCTTTCATACAAATCAGGGGAGCTCAGTCACAATAACCTGGGCCCATTTATGACCATCTGCCGTTTCCTCCCTGAAGGTGCTGTATCACCAATTCCTCAAAAGGCTGATATCAGGATCAGACCTTCCAACTTCTGCGATAGTGCGGCTTCTTCATATGAAATACTCAGGATCTTCTATTCCTTGAAGAGTGGGAAAGTAAATATCTCTGTCAAAGGTGATTTTCAATTACTATCCGACACACTCCGGAGCGGTCCGGGAATTAATGAAATAATTTGCGATCTTAAAAAATCAAAGGAAATACTGATAGAATTTGAGGGGAAAGTCAGCCCCGACATTTACGGGATCAGCATTGAAAGTAAAAATGGCATTATTGTCGACAATATGCCACAGAGAGGAAGCGCAGGGCTTGAATTCACATTGGTCGGAAGAGATAACCTGAAGACTCTTTATGGGATGCTTTCACCCGACCTGATCATCCTTCATTATGGACTTAACATTGTGAAGAATGTAAGAAGTGATTATTCATATTATAAAAAAGGTATAATAAGACAACTGGCACTCTTAAAGGAGGTAGCGCCTGCTACTCCCGTACTGATTATCGGGGTTACCGATATGGCTCAGGGTGAAGGAGACAGTATAAAATCATATGCAAATATTCCTGCAATAATAAAGGCTCAGAGAGAGGCTGCCATGGAAGCAGGAGCGGCATTCTGGGACTCATACAGCGCGATGGGTGGGAACCTCTCGATAGTTGATTGGGCTGCAAAGAAGCCGCCGCTGGCTCAGAGCGATTATGTTCACTTTACATATCGTGGTGCTGATACCCTTGCGATGATGCTGAACAAAGCATTGTTCAGTATCAATCCGGCTGATACTATCGTCACGGAATTCCAGGGTGCTGAACCTGATTCTCTGAGAACAGCGCCTAAAACTGAAAACCTGGCAAGAGAAGACAAATCAGCAATCAGACAGATTTTCAACTATGAACCTGACAAACCTTTTATTTTTACTGCACCCGCATTCTGGCTATTCCTGCTGGTTGTCATTGCAGGTTACAGCCTGATTTACAAGAAATTATTTCTGAGGAATTTCTACCTTCTTCTCGTAAGTCTTTTCTTTTATTACAAAACAGGTGGTCTCTTCCTGATGCTTCTGGTATTCGTCACAGTCATAGATTTTACCTGCGGTTATCTGATATTCCGTTCACAAAGGAAGGCTTTAAAACGTCTTTTTATTATTATCAGCCTTGTCTCGAACCTCGGCATACTGGCATATTTTAAATACACCGGGTTCATTGTCGGTACAATAAACGATCTGGCAGGGACAAACCTGCAGGTGTATGATTTTCTCGCTTCCTTCTCGAACAACCTGCTCGGAACAAACTTCGGTATCAGCGAAATAATTCTTCCTGCCGGGATATCATTTTTTACATTTCAGTCGCTCAGTTACACGATTGATATTTACAGAGGCAAGCTTGAGCCTGTAAAGAACATCATTGATTTTGGATTTTATGTGTCATTTTTTCCTCAGCTTGTAGCCGGACCAATAGTAAGGGCTTCAGAATTCATTCCACAGCTTTATGCTCCTTTCAGCCTTACAAAAAGGGAATTCAGCCATGCTCTTTTCATGGTGTCAAAAGGTCTGATCAAAAAGATCGTGATCTCAGATTTCATCGCCATTAATTTCGTCGATCGCATTTTTGATCTTCCTTCGGTCTATTCCGGATTTGAGAATCTGATGGCTGTTTATGGCTATGGCTTGCAGATCTACTGTGATTTTTCGGGGTATACTGATATTGCCATAGGAATTGCGCTGATACTTGGATTTAGACTTCCGGTGAATTTCAACTCACCATATAAAGCCGCGGGTATCTCGGATTTCTGGAAACGGTGGCATATTTCACTTTCCAGATGGCTGAAAGATTATCTTTATATATCTCTGGGTGGAAACAGGAAAGGAAAATTCAGGACCGGACTGAACCTGATGATCACAATGCTCCTGGGCGGTTTATGGCACGGGGCTGCCATCAGGTTTGTGATATGGGGAGGACTCCATGGTATCGGTCTTGTTATCGGCAGGATATGGAATTCAATAGTGGGAGACAGGTTCACTTCCAATCGTTTCGGAAGGATATTTGCCATTTTCCTCACTTTCAATTTTGTGAGTTTCTGCTGGATCTTTTTCAGGGCACCCGATATACACAGTGCGTTCATAATGATCAGCCAGATATTCGGGAATTTCTCTCCGGGTTCATATCTGACTGTTCTTCCGGCCTATACAAGTGTATTCCTTCTTATGGCTGCCGGTTACCTGATCCATTTTCTTCCTGAGACAGTCAAGGAGTCGTACCGCGGGCTTTTCATAAGGATGCCCATGATACTGCAACTGGCAGTTGTTATGATGGTGGCTGTTCTGCTGATTCAGATGAGGACAACAGAAGTGATGCCGTTTATCTATTTCAGATTTTAAAAAGGCATCGGGACACCTTCGTCAAGACTTCGGTGGCTAAAAGCGTCAGGCAAACTTCGTTATAGATAGGTGTCAGAATTGTCTTTTCCTGAAATAAAAGGCGCTATAGCTCTTTTATATATTCCCTGGACATAAGCTATTGCCATGCCATAGTTCGTAACCGGGATTCCTGCTTTTATTGCCGGGTGAAGACGATTTAACAATTGTTTTCTGGTTATCATGCATCCTCCGCATTGGATTAGAAGCGAATAATCGGTTATAGGCCTGGGCAAAATATCGAGTCCGGCGACCACATCATATTCAATCTTTTTACCGGTAAAATTGCTGATCCACCTGGGGATCTTGGTTCTGCCAATGTCGTCGCAGGCAACATGATGTGTGCATGATTCGAGAAGAAGAACCCTGTCTCCATCTTTCAGATCTGATATTAATTTTCAAAATCGCCTTTAAACCTTGCCAGCAGTATACTGAAACTGGTAAGTGGAATATCATGAGGGATTGAAGCGTCGGCTTTTACAAATACCTGTGAGTCGGTTACAGCAAGAGCCGGCCTGATACCGGTTTTTTTTAGGAATGCATCCACATCCCTCTCTTTAAGTACAACAGCAACCGCATCATTGTCAAGGATATCGCGTATGGCCTGCACCTGAGGTAGGATAAGCCTTCCTGCCGGGGCTTCGACATCGATAGGCGTTATCAGGACTACAATGTCGCCATGATTTATTAGATCACCCAGGAGAGCCGGAGTTCGGTATGAATGTTCAGGGATTGTAGTCCTGATAATGTCGATCAGCTTTTCGTAATTACGTTTATCGGCAGCTGAGAATTCAAAAAGTTCTGTGCCTGTTTTTTCCTGAATTACAGTCATGAATTCAGGAGATGG
>JALONV010000050.1 GCA_025454755.1 Bacteroidales bacterium
TCTTCAATAAATGCTTTCGACAATGTGGTTGCCACACTGCCGGATCTTACCTCCATGCTTTCCAAGGTCTATGTAAACGAAATTGAAGTCAGCAAGGTGCTGAAAGGCCAGAAGGTGAATATTACAGTCGATGCATTCCCAAACAAGTCATATACCGGGACTGTTATAAGCGTGGCTAATATCGGTGAAGTATTGCCAAATTCAGATGCGAAGATGTTTGAAGTCATGATCAAAGTTGACGGATCAGATGTTTCGCTTCGGCCTTCAATGACCACCTGGAATAAAATTGTCCTGAAAACCTTCCCTGATGCAATATATATCCCAACAGAATGTGTTCAGGCCGGGGCTGACAGTATCCAGTATGTCTACAAAAAGAACAAAACCAGACAGATAGTCGTTGTCGGAGAACTGAATGAAAAAAATTCAGTTATAAAACAGGGGCTGGAGCCAGGAACACAGGTTTATCTTGTGCCACCGGAGGATGCAGCTTCTTTCAGGCTCGCAGGAGAAGACCTGATAACGGCTGCTAAAATGAGCAATTAGTGGGGCGTGCTGGAATCGAACCAGCGACCTCTTGCCTGTCAAGCAAGCGCTCTGAACCAACTGAGCTAACGTCCCTTGCAGAGCGTAAAAATAATAAAATATTATTTCCCAACTGTTTTTATAAGCTTCCCGGCAGCTATTTTATCCGTTAATTCAAGATTGTTAAGAAGCGCTATCTCTGCCAGCTTATCCTGTCTTACTCCCATTGTCGTGAGTGCCTGAGAAACTGTACCTGCAGAGGGCACTGGTTTTACAATAATTTTATTCGGGGTAACATTTATTTTTGCAGCATCAGTAAGCTTTGCAAAGCTGTTCATGGTCGACTCAAAGGCATTTGAATAGGTAGCAAAATCATGTTCTGCAGATACTCCATGAAACACATATATGACATTGTTGTAAATGATAAAATATGACAGAACCTTGTTTGTTGATGTTGCCCCCGTTGATTTATCGGTTGAAGTCTGTGTTGACAGCGTGACAAGAGCAGGCATAGTATTAACGGTAATATCCTTGCTGCTGACCATGGTTAGACCATACTGGCTTAGTGCAGAATCAGCTGCAGCTTTCAGTCTCTTCTGCGGCGAAAGAGCGAACAGAATCAAAGCATTGCCATCCGAAGGTGCCATAGTAACCTGAAGGGGAGAATTTTGAAACTGCCAGCTTGTAGGATAGGTAAATTTGAATTTCAGTTCGGGATGGTAAAAAGTAGTTCCCTCACAATATCCCTGTCTTGGGTCTTCTCCATATACGATCCCGTCAATAAGTTTCAGATATGTATCATGATTTACCTTGTACTCAGGAAGCTTAAGGCTGTCCTGCCATGCTTTAGCTCTGACATTTACGTAGTTATACCTGTCTCCGGGATCCGGATGCGTTGACAGGAAAGTCGGAATACCTCCTTCGTTGGTTGCCAGATCCATTTTATACAGCACTTTGAAAAACTCTGCCATCTGATGAGCATCATAACCGACCAATGTGGAATACATTACACCTAACCTGTCAGCTTCACGCTCGTCATCACGACTGAATCTCATGAACAGCAATTGCATTCCCTGCATGGCATAGTCTGCATATTGTGCCAGTTTTTCAGAAGCTATCATACTTCCGATAAGGACCAGTTGCCCGAGAGTCTGCTTGGTTTGCTGACTTGCTGAATGCCTGGCTGCAACATGGCCCATCTCATGTCCTATAACTCCTGCCAGTTCCGCTTCGCTGTTAAGCTGGGTCAGAATACCGCGGGTAAGATATATATACCCTCCCGGCACTGCAAAAGCATTGACAACAGGAGAGTCAAGCACCCTGACATGATATTGAACGTTTGGCCTGTGAGATATTTTCCCCATCTGGTTTCCCTGTGCCTGGACAAAATTTGTGAGTGCCGCATTGTTATATTCGCCGAAGGTGGCCAGAACCTGTGGATCATAAGAAGCGCCCAGCTGTAGCTCCTGATCCTCCGACATCAGCATGATCTGTCTTTTTCCTGTCACCGGATTTACTGCGCATGATACGAAAATAAGAACAGTCGTAATAACTGCCAGAACAGATAAATAAATGTTAGATTTATTCATTGCCATAGTTTTTAGAAATAAAATTAGTCGGGTTCTTTAAAGATTGCCGGTATTTAAGAAAAGTCAAAACCTGAAATGTATGCCGGGGCATCATAAAACCTGTTCTTTTCTTCTTCTGTAAAATTGATGAACCGGGAATAAACAAGTCCCGGTTTTGCATTAAGCAACCTGTTCAGGGCACCCAGATTAACTTCTGTTCTCATCTTGTCGAATAATTCACTCCGGTCGTCAAGCCAGGTAAGCCCGGTATGAAATCCTTCAGCAGCACAGGCAGATTCAAAAAGCGGAGCTAAAGCATCTTCTCTCCCCGTTTTATAATATATGGCATCCAACACAAGATATTTAAACTCGCCGGGTCTGAACAAGCGCCTGTAATATGGTACTTTAGGAAGAACTTTCATCATTATCCAGCCCCAGACACCAGGAACATCGTAGACTTTATACAAAGTTGGAATGGCGCATACTCCTGCTATAATTTCATTGCCTTCCTTTAATACATAATATTTATCGGCATAGAAAGCATACTCAGAAGTGAAGAATGAATACTCTTTATAAAACCCTGAAAGCAAATCCTTCATTGCGGGTTTTTCTATTTCGCTGAGTTTAACAACCCGGCTGTCGGCTTTAGGGCTGAATCTGCTGAAAGCAACTGTCAGGAACGATCTGATATACTCGTATCCTGCCTGATTGACAAGATTCTTCGACCTCTCATTCATGCTTTCCATGAATGCATACATGACGTGCTTGCCTTCTTCAAATATCCCGGGAAGATCAAGCAAGTGCGGGTTGCTGAAGATCTCGAGAGTCTTTTGCTTGAACGAATCTTCCGATTCGGTCTTTATTACCGTTTGCTTCTCTTTTCTGCGGCTGATGTCGGACTGATAGGTTGTCTGAAAGGCAAGATATCTTATATATGTCGAAGGATATTGCAGGAGGCCCTGTCCTGAAAGACGAAAACAGGCACCAACAGTGCCGGTAATCTTGTTGTTCTTGTAAAGGGAAATAAATCTTATCTGTTCTTTATATGCTGCAATCTTTTTGCCGATGTTCTGAAGTGAAAACCTGAGTCCCCCTTCTGATCCCTGCACTGAATGATTAAGTATATCCATTATGCCATCATTGGCATGATCGGAAACTTTGACCTCAAGTCCGTGAAATGTCAGAATGCTTTTTTCAAACATTGCCGGCAATAATTTTAGTTCGTTTTACTGTCAAGCGATCCAAATACTTTCTGAAGGATCGGTGATACGCGGGCAGAGACCTCTTTTCTGATCTTAAGCTCTTCGGCCTCAACTTTCAGGAACATGCCTGACAGTGCTTTGCTGGTCAGAAAATCATCGAGATCCGTATTTACCGGTTTAAGTCCTGCAATTTTACCGGCTATAGAGTTGGCAACCGAATTCCATTTCGAGGTAAGGGTATTCCACGAATCTTTTGTTGAAATGTTCCCGATTATCTTTTTTTCTGTAGATGCCTGTATTTTAGGTTTGTACAGCTGGTAAAGCTGGCTGTAGGTTGTATTCCGGAGGTACGCTGTTGCTGCATTATCTGCCCCGTTCAGAATATTGAAAGCTTCCGAGATTGACATTGATGTAACACTGTTCACGAAAATCGGAGCTGCTTCCTTTGCAGCATCTTCTGCGGCCCTGTTTATTCTGAGTATGACATCTTCTACAAGTTTATCTCCGCCCGGAATCTTTGAAATATTGTCCACTATTGTCTTTGCTTCATCCGGAAGAGGGATCTTTATTAGGGCATCACCGTAATAGCCGTTTTCAGCTGCAAGTTTTGTTGCTGAGTTTTTTGCACCGGCTATGAGTGCCTCTTTCAGTCCGTTTATAACATCTGCTTCTGTCAGTGTTGCGGATCCCGACGTCTGAAGAAGATTCAGTACTTCTGCACATCCAGCACAGATTATCATCAGAATAATGAGAACAGATATTCTTCCTTTCATGATATTATTTTATGAATCCTCTAAAGCACAATAACGGGAAGATCACGATATTGTTGGTATAAGTGCGGCAGAAATTATAAGATCTTCCGGTGTGGTGATCTTGATGTTCTCCCTGTTGCCCTCAACAAGATTA
The DNA here is from genome assembly GCA_025454755.1 of Bacteroidales bacterium. Classification (GTDB taxonomy): domain Bacteria; phylum Bacteroidota; class Bacteroidia; order Bacteroidales; family VadinHA17; genus LD21. The sequence continues at coordinate 4,199 of JALONV010000050.1, forward strand.
ATCTTTACTCCTGTTTTCTCAAGAACAGTAGCATCGTCGGTAAATTCAGGAAGATAATCCTGCTGATAAGCTTTCTTAATAAGCGCTGAATTAAAAACCTGGGGTGTCTGAACCTGTCTTACAAGCAACCTGTTGACAGGAGTGCTGCCTTTGTCGGAAATCATCCTGAGCGTGTCTGCAGGAGGAATGACAGGCACTGCATTGCCAAGTTTTTCGGCCGTATCAAAACATCGTCTGATAGTATCGATGCTAACAAAAGGCCTCACGCCGTCATGAATTGCCACCAATCCTGAATCATCGACAAATTTCAATCCGTTCCTTACTGAAAAAAACCGTGCTTTCCCTCCTTTTACCAGGGTGTGGGGAATATTGAAAGAATATTTTTTTTGCAGGTCGTTCCAGAATCTCAATTGATTTTCAGGCAGGACGGCAATTATCTCGATAGAATCATTGAAATTCTTGAAACGTTCGAGAGTATGCATCAGAACAGGTCTGCCTGAAATCTCAAGATATTGCTTGGGCATTTCGCTGCCCATTCTTTTGCCGCTGCCTCCCGCGACTATGACTGCATAAAGTTTCATAATCCCTTATTTTTCTATCGCATCTTCATTTCTCCTGTCATTGCCCCTGCCCTAAAGGGGGTTCTTATATCAATTTTGTATTTAGTCCCGCTTAGGCGGGAGGTGGGGGGCCTATTCTTTCGTATATAAAAATCTCTTAATACTCCGTTTTGGTGTTTTTGCAAACTCTTCCGGATGGATCCTGTATTTGCTGACCTGCATGAATTCCGGTATCTTATCATTGACTGTTTTCCTTATGTCTTCCAGTATTTCCGGAAGTTTCTCCTCCGGGATATTATGTTTCTTCAACATTTCCAGATCAGGAAATATCAGGCCGATAAGCTTGTTGTCTTCCATAATTACAAGCGATTCGGTTACATAATCCATGTTGTTGATCACTGCCTCAATCTCCTCAGGAAAGATGTTCTTGCCTGATGGCCCGAGCAGCATGGTTTTGCTTCTGCCCTTAATATAAATATTCCCGTCTTTATCAATAAGTCCCAGGTCGCCTGTGTGCATCCATCCTTTTTCGTCGATCATCTCCCTTGTTGCTTTCTCATTCTTGTAATACCCCAGCATTACGTTTTCGCCACGCAGGATAATTTCCCCGATCTGTTTTTCGGGATCGGGAGAATCTATTGTAACTTCAAGAGTGTCGACCGCTTTACCGGAACCTCCAAGTACTGTTGTATCCCATGATCTGTAGCTTATGAGCGGTCCGCATTCTGTCATTCCGTAACCAACGGAAAAATTAAACCTGATCTTTCTGAAGAATCTTTCAGCTTCAGCATTAAAAGGAGCTCCTCCGATAACTATTTCTTTGGCTCTTCCTCCGAATGATGCAGTAAGCTTTTCACGGATCTTCTTATGCAGGATTGCATTCAGCCCCGGTATTGCAAGAAGTATTTTCATGTGTGGCTTGCCAATAACAGGAAGGAGCTGTTTTTTAAAGATCTTTTCAATAACCAGAGGGACTGAAAGAACCAGCCTCGGACTAATCTCCTTGAATGCCTGCAATATTATTTGCGGCGATGGTGTCTTTGTAAGTATCGTTATATGGCATCCGAAAGTGAAGGGGAAAAGAAATTCAAATGCACAGCCGTATGTATGTGCAAGAGGAAGGAATGAAACGAGCGGATCTCCAGGGCTTAGAGGCATGTTATTCTGCGCGAACCTGACGTTTGCAGCAAGGCTGTTATGAGAGATCATTACACCTTTTGAAAAGCCTGTTGTACCACCGGTATAGCTGATCACGGCAAGTTTGTCATTGGTGATATCGGAGAATTTTACATGCTCGGGTTTTAATTCCGGATATATTTCCCGGTATTTTTCATCATTTGATGAAAAAGCATCCCTGATCTCCGGCCTGCCGGATGTAATCAATGTAAAACTGTCCAGCGAAATAACTCCTGCTATCAGGGGAGTTTTTGAGAGGTCGAGAGTTTCATAGATCTTATCATCTGCAAATAACAGACAGGCATCTGAGTGGTTTATCAGATTCATAAGGTCTTCCGGTTTGAAGTCTGGAAGAATTGGGACGATCACTGCTCCATAGCTTACGGTCGCAAGATAGGTGACGCACCAGTTTGCCGAGTTCCGGCCGACAAGTGCTATTTTGTCGCCCTCTTTTATTCCTATGTCTTTGAAGAGCATATGAAACCGCAGGATCTTTCCGGCTATTTCCTTATAAGTGTATCCCTTTTCCTTATAATTCGACAAGGCCTCAATATCCCAGTTCTGCCTTATGCTCTGTTCAAAATACCCAATTAAGCGTTCCCTGATCATAGAATTATGTTTTAGTTTATAATGACAAATTTACGATATGGAAAACAATTACAGTCGGTATAAAGACCCTTTTTTGGATCAAATAAAGAACATCACAAGAATGGCAAGAGAAGAAAGGACATTGACCACAGTGAAGAACCAGTTATAGCTTTCCCGTTTTTTGCTGAAATGCCCCAGTTTACGCGCCAGTATCCCAATATTAGGCACAAATAATACGATCAGGAAAGCAAAGAATTCTATTCCGAAAAAGACTTCTTCGAGTCCGCCCCTGACAAGCGCTGAAAAATAAACCGCGACAAGTAAGATCAGCAGATAAGCCAGATAGGTTGTCTTAAGCATCAGTGTTGACAGGAGCCGTCTCTTATGCAGCTGATGTGGTTTCAAATAGGCGTAAGCAAGCGTAAAGATCAGGATAATGAATACGGCTCCAAGAATATAGTTCAGAATTTCGGGGAAATTTGCCATCTCTTCAATTATTGGTTTTAAGGTCATACTTTTTCATTAGACCATATTAATGAACTGGCTCCTAGAACTGCTGCGTTCCTTGTGTTCAGCAGGGATTCAAGAAGCTTTACCTTTCCCTTGTAGATGCCCAGGAGATTTTCCTCCATAGATTCTCTGGCAGGGTCAAGAATAAGGTCTTTTGCCAGGGCAAGTCCTCCAAAAAGGAAAATTGCCTCGGGATTTGTATGTGCAACAACATCGGCAAGCTTGAAACCCAGAATCTGGCCGGTCTGCTTAAATGCCCGGGTTGCAAGAGGATCACCTTTTTTTGCCGCATTGCATATTATTTTGGAATCAATTTTATCAAAGCTTAATTTTCTTAATTCACTGGGTTCAATGCTGTCTGCCATTATTTTCAGAAGAGTGCGTTTAAGTCCGGTTGCTGAAACATAAGTTTCCAGGCACCCTTTTTTCCCGCACCCGCATACACGGCCTGACAATCCTGGTTTTATTGCTGTATGGCCGATTTCTCCTGCAAAGCCAAGGTGCCCGTATACCAGTTTGCCGTCGACAACAAAACCGCTTCCAAGTCCTGTGCCAAGCGTGATCACAACAAAATTCTTCATCCCTTTTGCCCCTCCATAGACCATTTCACCTACAGCTGCGGCATTTGCATCATTTGTAATAATGACCGGCAGATTTGTGTACTTATGGAAAATTCTGGCAAAAGGTACAATCCCTTTCCAGGGAAGCCCTGCCGCATGCTCTATGGTTCCTTTATTGATGTTCCCGGCAGGAGCACCAATGCCATAGCCCTTAATTTCAACTCCCTCTTTTATTTTTTCCCCTGCAGCCTGAATTTTTTTATAAAGCGCGGAAACAAAAATTTCAGCAGTGCCATATTGTGCCGTTTTCAGACACTCTTCGGCAAGAATATTCCCTTCCCGGTCTGTAAAACCAAAAATTGTATTTGTTCCGCCAATATCTATACCAATGGCTGTTTCCTTTTTAGGCATCGGGTATTTGTTGAAACTTTTATATGTAAATATACCACTTACAAATTAAAACGGAAACCAACAGCCCTGTTTTCCTTACGCCCCGGGAATATACTCATTGCCCACTTTCCTTGCTCTCTGAGGTTTGTCCAGATTAATACCCAGAGCTATTCCGGTTTCAACAAGGATATTCCATCCTGCGGCAAGCTGAAGATATTCAGCGTATTGAGTGTCTTCTGGTATTTGAATCGAAGGGAAAATAGTTTTACCGGTGGAAATTGCGATGACCTTCACTCCCACTCCTCTGACGATATATTCGAGGAATTTGTCCTGATCAACATCAAATGGATCGACCCAAATCAGGACTTCGCTTTCATTCATTACTTCTTCAATGCCGTGCAATGCAAATGTGCCTTCCAGAAAAGCAGATTTCTTTCTGGTTATCTCATTTGTCTTGAGGGCCAGTTCTGCCGCTACTCCATTGTTCCTCCCGGCAAAATATATCATGCTGGCATTTCTAATGATATCAATTATCCCTCTGTCAATATTTTCAGTTAAAACTTTTTCCGTTTTTATTGCAAGATCTTTCAGCCCTTCCATTTTGTCCCCGCACAGGTTTCTTATAAGAGAATCATAAAACAAACCCTGTTCAATTACAGATTTCGTTGCGGCAACTGCCTGTTCTTTTCCGCATGAAAGAATATGAGTATCGGAGGCCAATTCTTCCAGTTTGGTATTTCTGTTTGCAGTCAGGCCGAATATCGCTTTGTGACTGTTTTTATTAAGATGATTCACCAGCCTTATTACTTCTTTGGTTTGCCCTGAGTTTGAAGCGGCAAAGACTGCAAAATCTTTAAGATCGTATTCGCTTGCCTGTGTACAGCCTTCGGTAATTACAGGCATGTAAAAACTCTTTTTAAGCGAAGCATATATTGCTCTTTTGGCGGGAAACAGCCTGCTGCTGCCTTCACCGGTGAGGAATAGTCCTTTTTTAGCCTTCACGGGCTTTACAAACCTTTTCGAAACTAACGGATCAAATTCTCCGATTATCCGGGGTGTTTCCATCATTTCCCTTACAAGAGCGAACTTGTTATATTTTTCTTCCTTGTTATTCATTAATAGTCAAATAAATGTTATCATTCCAAAAAATTCAGGCCGGTGAAAATCAGGTCTTATCGTTTTAACCGGGTTCCAGGTAACATAATGCGGTACAGAAAGCCTGTCTCCGCATTTATAAAAATTAGCTCTGAAAGTACTTCCCTTAAGTGTTTTTATTTTATGATGAAATAAAACCCTGAAGGGAATGGCGATAGTAATTGCCCAGGTAAATTTACCTTTTTGCTCTGCTATTGGTTCTGTCCCTGAAGAGGTAATTCTTCTTATACTTGAAATTATTCCCGGATCAGCCCTGAGCCTGTCTGTTCTTGATGTTCCTGAACCAAGCAGACAGGTTCCTATCCCATTGAATTCCAGGTTGTAATAGATGCCGTCATCTGACGGTGACAGGAAGAATTCAACACATGAATCTTCAAATACATTCTGGTTCGATTCTGTTTTTTCAGCCTTGAAATAATCCTCCGTAATATAATATTTGAGCATTATCTCATGATCCGTATAGCCAATTGAAAACCTGACATCGGGTTTATAGATTAATCCTTCCCAATTAATCTGATCAATATTGTTTTTCGCCAGGTTATCAAGGGCTGCAGAAACTGATTCCAGATCAGGGTATTCAGCATTAAACTGCAGCTTACGGGCTTTTAATGTCTTCATTTTTTTAAGTCGTTCCAGATCAGCGCTGCAGATCCAAGAACTGCGCCGTTGCTTTCTGAAATACCTGAAGGAAGTATTTTCACTGTATTCTTCATCAGAACATAGTTGTTCTTTTCCAGATATGCTCTTACCGGTTTGAAAAGCATCTCGCCTGCCTGTGCCAGTCCGCCGAACAGGAATATTGCTTCAGGACTTGAAAAGACGATTGAGTTGATGATCCCGAAACCAAGTATTTCTGCAGTTTCGTTCATTGCCCTTACTGCAACAGGATCTTTTTTTGCTGCCAGTTCTGCTATTTTTTTCGACGTCAGCTTTGAAGGCGGAATATCCCTGAGGGGAGTTTCGTCCCTCATTTCGCTAAGCAGGTTTTGAACCGTCCTTACCAGACCTGTTGCCGAGGCATAAGTTTCAAAACATCCTTTTCTTCCGCAGCCGCATTCGCGTCCGCCCGGAACAACAGTCATATGCCCGAGTTCACCTGCGAAACCGGTATGGCCGTAAACCATTTTACCATCAATGACTATTCCGCTGCCAAGACCTGTCCCAAGGGTAAGAACAATAAAATCTTTCATCTTTTTAGCGCCGCCAAAGATCATTTCGCCCATAGCTGCGGCATTCGCATCGTTCGTGACAACAACCGGTACATTTATTTTCTTCTTTATAAGATCGGCCAGCGGAACTATTCCCTTCCATGCAAGATTCGGCGCATGTTCAATAGTGCCTCTGTGATAATTTGCATCAGGAGCTCCGATTCCAATACCCGCCAGCCTATATTCTTTGTTCGCTGCCAGCAATTTCCTGATTGCGTCAGTCAGCGCAATAACGAAATTTTCAACTTTTGGATAATCAGTCGTCTTGAACGTTCCCTGCGACAAAACTTTGCCTTTTTCATCTACCAGGCCATAAACTGTATTTGTGCCTCCGATATCGACACCTGCAACTACTTTTTTCATATAAATGTATTTTTGGATTATAACTATCTGCCGGTGTTAATGCCGGGCATTTTCTTCACTTTTTTAACATTCTTCTGACCTATATCCCAATCCTGTGTGATCCAGTAATTCTCCGGGATGCTGATTTCCCTGGGATAAAAAGAGACCGGTTCCGGTTGCTTGCCTGTAAAAAAATCGCCTGTTGTCCATTTTCCGTCACCATTAAGATCATATATCACCCGGAGTCTGTATGTGCCTTTATCGAGAAGTGAAAATTCAGTGGTCCCGTCTTTATCCATTTTTGTTTCGCGAAGTATTTTATCCTGATCATCTAACAGCTGGATTATCCGGCTTCCTTCAAAATTGCTTACATTTAAACCAAGTTTGCTGAAAGTGTCGTCATTCCTGATATTGAACCTTACTCCTGTTGAGTCTGACTGCTCTCCATACAGGTTCCCGAAAGCTGCTGAATCGGCTGTAAAAATATAATCCTTTTTCTGCAGCAAATCTGCACGCAGAAAGAGCCTGCAGGAATTCCGGCTCTCTTTTTCAAACCTGTAGGGTATTGATATCTTTTCTTTATCGCGTATTTCGTATAAACGGATTTTTGATGTATCCGGATCCCTGAAAGGTCTCAGAGCGCTGAAAACAATATCTTGTGTTGGTTTAAGAGAACCGGTAAGTAAATTTGAGTTTATTTTGAATGGAACTGGCTTCGGCCTTGATCTGCCTGTCCTGGGCACAAGGTAACGCAGCATAATGCTATCCTGTTTTGTGGTGATGTTACCAAGAGAGTCTGTAAATGGAAATGTCAGGAGGGTTGTTAGCTGGGTTTCAGAATATATTGTACTGTCAGTGATCCATACCCTTATTGTGTCGCCCTCCCTGCTTTTTTCAAGAAAATATGAATCTTTCCCTGCTCCCGGAATCGAAAAACTCACATTAAAAGTATCAGGAGGAAGCGAAAGGGTATAAACCAGTTTATACTGAGGATCCCTTGTAGAACCGGTTAAATAATGCGCTTTTTTCCCGGGTTTGAACAAAATAAGCTTATGCTCCCCCTGAATAACTATCGTGTCGGTTATCTGCTTTTTTATTGTTTTGCGCTTTGTGGTATCCGGCACATAAGGCATATAATTTTTTTCTGCCGACACTGCAATAAGCGAATCCATAAATGCTATTTCCTCATCCGGAAGATTGAAGTTTTTGCTGTTATCGGCATCTGCGAGGGCATACAGTCTGTAAGTTCCTTCTCTCAGATTATCGATCCGGAAATATCCGGTTTTTGTAGCCCTGGTAATGTAGTCGGGCAAGCTTTTAACAACTGCTGTATCAGAATGATTCCTGTAAAGCATTACAAGAGTATTTTCCGGCGGATCAAGGCTGTATGCTGACAGAACATTGCCGGTAACAGATAGCGAATCGACCACGTCTCCTGTTGAAATTACAAACTGGTAATTGCCAATCGGATTTGATTCATTGAGGTCTCTTATGGCGTCCTGGAAATAAAATGTATATGTGGTGCTGTCTTTAAGGTCTTCCTCATATTCAATGACTACGCTTTTACCCCTGACGGAGATCTGGGGCTTTTTAGCCAATGGCGGTGATACCATGAATTTTTCGTTGATTTTATCAAGAGCCACAAATTCATTAAAAGTTATCGTAATTTTCTTATCCCTGAAATTTGTCTGGCCGTTGGCTGGTTCGCTTTTAATTATAACGGGCGGTTCCTTGTCCTTGGGTCCTCCGGATGGAGAGCTTATTTTTGCACAGGAAGCAATCAGGATAAATATCACAAAAAATGCACACCAGAAGCAGATTATCCTTTTGCCCATTTCTTATCCCGATTTGGTTATCTGCAAACATACATCATTTTTTTCTACCTTTGATGGTCACAATATTTAGTCTATTATGCATCTGCTTGTAATTCCATGGGATGTCAATCCTGAAATTTTCCGGATCGGATCCTTTGCCATAAGATGGTATGGGGTGTTGTTTGCTTCATCCTTTCTTATAGGATATTTTATACTGCTCAGAATATTTAAAAATGAAAATCTTCCGGATGCTCTTCTCGACAAGCTCACGGTCTATATGGCGCTTGGAGTGATAATAGGCGCAAGACTGGGTCATTGTCTTCTTTATGAACCGGAGTATTATCTGGCAAAACCCCTTGAAATTTTAAAAGTCTGGAAAGGAGGGCTCGCCAGTCATGGAGCTGCAGCCGGCATCCTGATCGCCATAGGAATATTTGCGTATAAAGAGAAAAAGGGATATTTCTGGACACTCGACAGGGTGGCTATCGTGGTTGCACTTGCCGGTTTCTTCATCAGGATGGGAAACCTCATGAATTCTGAGATCTACGGAATTGAAACTACGTTGCCCTGGGGATTCGTATTTCTGCGTAATGGTGAAACAGCACCAAAACATCCAACGCAGATCTATGAAGGGCTGACATACCTGCTGATCTTCTTTCTGCTTTTCTGGCTATACTGGAGAAAAAAAGGCGAACATACCGAAGGCCTTCTGATAAGTCTTATATGCATCCTGATTTTCGGATCGAGATTCTTTATTGAATTCCTGAAGGAAGACCAGGTTGCTAAAGAGGCAGAAATGATCCTGAATTATGGACAAAAATATAGTGTCCCGCTGTTTCTTTTAGGATGCGTCGGGCTGGCAATCACACTTAAAATTAATAAGAGAGCTGAAATAAAAAGGACGGCTACTTCTTCAAAATCCCGTTGAAAAGAACGTCCAGTATCGCATTCAGTCGGTTTTCGATGTTTACTTCCTTCTTCATCCAGAAGAGAGGCACTTCCAGCCCTTTCAGGGTTGTCTGAATAGCCAGTGCAGTATATTCGCTTTTTTCCACATTGAATACCTTTTTCCTGGTTCCATGCCATATCAGAAGCCTCAGAATAGCAAGTTCCTCCCGGTCGTATCTGGTACGTATATTCTCTATAAAATCAAAGTGATCGAGGTTCTTATCAAAAATCGCATTATAATAATTTGATAATTTTTCGAACGCTTTCATTCTTACAAAAACATAATTTTTCATCTTGTCAACAGGCGACTCGACCGATTTAATTGCTGTAGTAAGCTCATTCCTAAGGATATTGGCTTCGTATAGCACAACTGCTTCAAAGATTTCTTCTTTGCTTTCAAAATAATAATAAATAGAACTTTTGCCCATTTTCAACTCCCGGGCTATCTCGTCCATGGTCGTTTTTCTGAATCCGTAGCGGCTGAAAATCTGCCCTGCGGTAATAATAACTCTTTTCCTAAATTCCTCTTTGTTAATCATATATCACCTGATTCAATATCGTGTTTCCATGCATTTGCAAATTTAAGACTTATAATGCTCAGTTCAAAATTTTCGAATTGATTGGTCGATTATTCGAAAGCAGGTTTCTTTACCTATAATTTTTGTAAATTTGATTTTCGATTCTATAATGTCTTAATCAACATGCTGGTCGGCGACAAAAATTATCAGAGCATCTGGCTCGATGAATCAGATCCATCGGTAATTAAAGCAATTGATCAGCAAAAACTGCCCTTCTCATTTGAGATTTGTGAATTGCGTTCTGTAGAAGATATTTATTCGGCAATAAAGGATATGACCGTCAGAGGTGCGCCACTTATAGGCGCGGCGGGCGCTTTTGCCATTTACCTGGCAACACTTGAAATGAATTCTGCAACAGATCCGGTGCATCATCTTGAGAATGCTGCCCGATATATTATCTCCTGCCGCCCCACAGCTGTGAATCTCTCCCGGGCAGTAAATTATGTGATGGGAAAAATAAAAGACAAGTCCTCCGTAAAATCACTTTCCGAAACAGCACTTGCGGCAGCAATGGAGATATGTGAGAAAGAAAAGGAAAATTGCAGAAAAATCGGCATTATTGGTTTGCCGCTTATTGAAGAAATCAGCAAAATAAAGAAAGGGAAGCCTGTCAATATACTGACGCACTGCAATGCCGGATGGCTGGCGTGCATCGATTATGGCACTGTTACCGCGCCTGTGTATCTTGCGCAGAAAGAAAAAATCCCCGTACATGTATGGGTTGACGAAACAAGGCCAAGGAATCAGGGCGCCAGGCTTACAGCATGGGAACTTGGCGAATCAGGAATCTCCCACACACTTATTGCAGATAATACCGGCGGCCATCTTATGCAGCACGGGATGGTGGATATTGTGCTTGTCGGATGTGACAGGGCAACACGCAGGGGTGATGTGGCCAATAAGATCGGGACATATTTAAAGGCGCTTGCTGCATACGACAATAAAATTCCGTTTTATTCAGTATTTCCATCATCCTCTTTCGACCTGGGCATTTCAGACGGCATAACGGAAATCCCTGTTGAAGAACGCGATCCGGATGAAGTAACAACTATTTCAGGAATATCTGGCAGAGACATTATTAATGTCCGCATCTGCCCTGAAAAAACACCTGCTGTCAACTATGGTTTTGATGTTACGCCGGCTAAGTATATAACCGGTCTTATAACCGAAAGGGGAATTTGCAGGGCTGATGAAGAAGAAATTAAGAAAATGTTTTCTGATAAATTTCAATAACATGGAAGGGGTAGTAAAATTTAATTGTCACTGGAACCAGTCGGGACCTGTTATTTCCGACGAACAGTATGAGATCATAAATTACTGGCGGGAAATACTATATAATATGGACCTTATAGGGGCCTATGAAAACGGCGTGGGCTTCGGGAACCTGAGCATGAGGATCAGGGGCGGTAACCAGTTTATAATAACCGGTTCTGCGACAGGTGAAATTCCCGAACTTGAGCCGGGGCATTATGTTAAGGTAAATTCCTTCAATATCGACGATAATGCCGTGCAGTGTGTCGGCCCGCTGAAGGCTTCTTCCGAATCACTTACTCATGCAGCGATATACCTTGCAGATCCCGGGGCTAACGCGGTAGTGCATGTCCACAGTATAGATCTCTGGAACGAATTGATATATAAAGTCCCTACTACAAATCCTTCAATGGATTATGGTACAACGGGTCTTGCAAAAGACATTTTCCGGCTCTTCAGCGACTCAGACGTTTTTGAAAAGAGAATTATTGTGATGGCTGGCGACAGGGCCGGCATTCTGATTTTTGGTCACGACATGGACGAAGCTGTGAATGTGCTGATGTCTTATCTCAGGAAAGAGAAATAAATAAAAGTCCGTTTAAAATAGTTGTGGTACATCAAGGAGATTCTTTGCCCCGCTGATGCAGGGCTCAGAATGACAGATGTTCTTTATTAGGAGTGGAGAAGAAGCGGCGATGCGCGAATATAGTGTTCCTTCTAAACTTTATTCCTGGCGCGCATCGCCGCTTCTTCTCTTTTACTCATAACCCATTAATTGCACTGTCATCCCGAATCCCGATTTATCGGGATGAGGGATCCCCATCTCTGTTTAAGTATTCTTATGAGAAGATCCCGGCAGTGCGGGGAAATGAACTTAACCCGGTACTTAATTTTTGGAATATTACCGACAAATAATTAATATTGCAGTCCGGAAAACCGGTTGCTGGTTCCTGGTTGTTAGATTTATATAAATAAATCCCCGGCACCCAGCACCGAGGATCCAGTACCCAGTACCGAGAAGGGCCCATAGCTCAGATGGTCCCGTTCCGCCCTGCGGAACGAGGATCCTCGAAAATCAATCAAAATTCCTCCGGAATTTTGTGATTTTCGGGATTAGAGCACCTGACAACAAGGAATTGGGTCGTTAGTTCTTTCGATATTATTGGGGCCCATAGCTCAGATGGTCCCGTTCC
>JALONV010000122.1 GCA_025454755.1 Bacteroidales bacterium
CTATTGGCACAGACAAAAGTCATTACAGGTACGGTTACCTCTGCTACTGAAGGGGAAGGAGCACTTCCCGGGGTGACTGTTCAGGTTAAAGGGACCACAATAGGTGCCCTTACAGATTTAAACGGAAAGTATTCAGTTACAGCACCTGCAAATGCAACCACACTGGTTTTCTCCTATATCGGGATGGAAACACAGGAAGTTGAAATTGCAGGACAATCTGTAGTAAACGTAGTACTGAAGTCAAGCGTGATCGGACTGCAGGAAGTCGTTGTAACAAGTGGTTACGGCATAAAAAGGGCTCCCAAGAGCTCTGCGTCCCTTAACCAGGTTGTTTCAGGCGATAAACTTACCGAAGTGCGCCAGGTAAACGTAAACAACGCACTGGCCGGTAAAGTATCCGGTATCCAGTTCCAGGGACAGTCTGCTGCCGCTCTTGGCCGTACAGGTAATATCCGACTTCGTGGTGATGGTGGTTTCGGTACCGGAACAGGTATCCTTTATGTCGTTGATGGTACTATCTTGCCGAACTCCAATGACATAAACATGGACGATATAGAAGACATCAGCGTTCTTTCCGGTCCGGCTGCTTCAGCAATCCTTGGATCACAGGGTGCAAACGGTGCTATTATTATCACCACCAAGAAAGCAAAAATGAGCGGGACCAAATCATTTGGTGTGGAATTAAACTCAGGATTCACGATCAGTTCAGTTTATGTTCTGCCCAATTATCAGAATGACTATGCAGGCGGTGGTGTATATGATATGTACAAATATACTTACCGGCCTGGTGTTGATCCGGTCGAATGGGCAACGCTTGATGGTAAATATTATCATGATTATTCTGATGATGCAAGCTGGGGACCCAGGATGGCAGGACAGGAATATATTCCCTGGTATTCATGGTATCTTGGTTCAAAATACACAGGAACCACAGCCCGTCTTTTACCACAACCGGATAATGCCAGAGATTATTTTGATACAGGAATGACACTGAATAACAGTCTTTCTTTTTCAAAGGTCGGTGATGGATTCAATGTCCGCGCTATTTTTGGCAACATTAATGTTAAAGGTAACCTTCCGACAACAACTTTAAATAAAACTACTTTTGCTTTAAAGACATCCTATGACATTACCAGGAAACTGACTGTCGGAGCCAATGTTAACTTCTTTACCACAAAAACATCAGGTGAATTTGACGATGGTTATTCAAACCAGTCAACCGGTTCATTCAACCAGTGGTTCCACAGGGACCTGGATATGGGCCTGATGAAGGAGCTGAAGGACCTCAGAACCTCTGATGGTATTTGGGCAAGCTGGAACCATAATAACCCGACAACTTATGATCCTACAAATACAAGATCCTTTTATGCAGGTAACTTCTGGTATAACTTCTACAAATGGTTTGATCTTGTTAAAATTCCGGCACGCGCCGACAGATTATTTGGTGATGTATCATTGAATTATGAAATAATCAAGGGACTGTCCGCAAAAATTACATACCGCAGACAGCAGAACAATACCTGGGAAGAGAGAATGTACAGCTCTGACCTCCTTGAGAGTGGAACACAGACTCAGGGAAACTCACCGGAGTGTAAAGGTTTCTATTATACTGCCACCACATATTCAAACCGTGAGAATTTTGAATCTCTTATCTCATTTTCAAGAGAATTTGGTGACTTTAAGGTAAATGCCAATGTCGGATCTGATTTCTTCCAGTCGGTTTACAAATTAAACAGGGCACAGACCGTTGACGGATTCAGCGTGAAAAACCTTTACGCAATAACCAATTCAAAAAGCGACCCTAACCTTGCAAATACAAGGGAGCAACAAAAATACAGGGCAATCTTTGCACGCGGTGATGTTGGATTCAGAGATTTCCTTTTTGGTGAATTCACCCTCAGAAATGACTGGTACTCGGTTCTGCCTCCCGATAATAATTCAATCCTGGCAAAATCCTTCGGAGGATCCTTTGTATTCAGCGACCTTCTTGACCTGCCATGGCTGAGCTTCGGTAAACTTAGAGCATCATGGGGTGAGATTCCTACTGCAATCGGTATTTATGATTATCCCGGATTCAGCTACACTCTTAATCAGTACCAATTTAACACAAGTTTCCTTATGGCTACTCCTGATCAGCTGGTTGATCCCAATATCAAGGGAGCTGTCAAGACTCAGAAAGAAATCGGAGCAGAAATGAGATTCCTTGGTAACAAGGTTGGTTTCACCTTTACATACTGGGACGGTTCCGAGAATGAAATTCCTTATGCTGTTTCTATTGCAAGTTATAGTGGCTTCTCCTCGAAATATCTTAATACGGGAAAGATCTCCAAACAGGGTATTGACATTTCTCTTAATGTCAAACCGGTGAACAAACAAAAAATTTCATGGGAGCTGAATGCGACTTTTGCATATCTCTTAAAGATGGAAGTTGAAAAGATTGCTGAAGGGATCGATAAGTTCTATGTTCAGGGACAGTGGGTTCTTGCTGACGGATCACCAAGAAATGCTACGCCTTTTATGTGGCATTCGAAAGGAAGACCCTGGGGTGAACTGATAGGCGGCGGGATGGCTGTTGACTCTGTCTCAGGTGAACCGCTCCTCGATTCAGATGGATTTTACATAAATAATCCTACAAAGAACTGGGGAAGTGTTCTTCCTAAGCTGACAGGTGGCATCCAGAATACATTCAAGGTGTTAAAAGATTTCACCGTTATTGTTAACTTAGATTATCAGTTCGGCGGAAAATTCTTCTCATTGTCCGATATGTGGGGTACGTACTCAGGCCTTACTTCAAAAACTTCCGGTCTGAATGACAAGGGTCTTCCGATCCGCGACCCCGTCGAAGATGGAGGAGGAGTGCATGTTTACGGTGTTGATGAGACAACTTTGCTACCCGTCGATTATTATGTTGATGGACAGGCATATTATCATCAGACCTACGATAACCAGATCTATGATATGTTCGTGCATGACCTCACTTTTGTGAAAATCCGTGAAGTAAGCTTAGGTTACAATCTGCCTGTTAACAAAATCGGAATCGGCAAGTATGTTCAGGGTGCTACAATATCCCTGGTCGCACAGAACCCCTGGCTTATCTATTCAAAGACAAAAGACTTTGATCCTTCAGAAATATCAAGGGCTGCCGGTGAACAGGGACAGTTCCCCGGTATAAGGTCATTCGGAGCTAACCTTAAGCTGAACTTCTAATAGCGATCGATTGGCAACTTAAAAAATTAGAAAAGATGAAAAAAACAATTTATAAAATCTCGACACTCGTGCTGGCGTTAGCTATGATCCTGTCAAGCTGTGATATGCTATCGGATTTCGGAGACACCAACGTTAACCCGGCAGTTACGAATACTCCCAATACTGCAGCATTGCTGACAAACGTATTATCAGGATTTAACGCGTATTCTACTGTTTATGCCCCTGCGTTATACTGCCAGTATTTTTCTGAAACACAGTATACTGAAGTATCGACCTATACCTCTAACCAGGCGTCCCCGATGGCCACATATTCAGGACATCTGGAAGATTTGCAGAATATCATTAATACAAATACCAACGAGGCCACGAAAGCTGTAGCTGCTCTCAACGGTGCAAATGAAAACCAGATAGCCATTGCAAGAATTCTTAAGGCATACATATTCTGGACAATAACGGATAGGTGGGGTGATATTCCCTATAAAACAGCACTTAAAGGTGATCCTAAAGTCTCTTATGAAAGCCAGGAATCTATCTACAAGGACCTGATTAAGGAACTTACAGAAGCAGTTGCCCAGTTTACTACCGGCGCCGCAATTAAAGGTGACATTGTATATAACGGCGACGTTGCAAAATGGAAGAAAATGGCTAATTCGGTGAGGATGCTGATGGCTCTTCGTCTGACCAAAAGATATCCGGGCGCTTCAGATTATGCTGCTACCGAATTTAAAGCGGCCCTTGCTGATGCTGCAGGATCAATTTCCAGTAATGCTGATAACTTTACACTTGTGTATCCGGGCGGCAATTTTAAAAATCAATATTTTAATATGTATGATGGCCGCAAGGACTATGGAGAAAGTGAAACAATGACCAACATACTTACCACAGTTCTGGGTAACGATGCTCGTACTGCTGTGTTTGGAGCCGATGTTAACGGCAATCCTTCCACGTTAGGTGTTCCCTATGGCTTAAGCAGAGATGATGCCACAGACTGGACAAACAATAACACCGCCTGGGCTTATGTTTTTAATCCTGCTTACAGGGAAGCCACAGATCCGTTATTCATTGTTAAAGCATCTGCCATTCTTTTGGCTCGCTCAGAAGCTGCTGACAGAGGCTGGACAACAGAAACAGCAAATACTGAAAGTCTCTATCAGAGCGGCATTACTGCTGCTTTTACTCAATGGGGTCTTGCAGCTCCTTCAGCTGCTTACTTCGCATCAGGACCTGTCGATTTAACTGCAGCTTTTGGAACAGGCGCTAACCTGGCTAAGATTAATCTTCAGCAATGGATTGCCTTCTTTCCCGATGGTATTCAGGGATGGGGTAACTGGAGAAGGACAAATGTACCTGCACTTACCCCTGCCCCCGCAGCTGTTAATAATCCGAAAGTAATACCACGCAGGTATATTTATGGATCGACAGATTATTCACTTGCAAAAGACAGCGTCGAAGCATCTGTTATCAGGCAGTTTGGAGCCCTGAATAAGGATCTGATGGATTCAAAGATTTGGTGGGATAATTAATCTATATATCAGCTAAATTGAAATTTAATTTATTATAAAGAGTATGAAAACACTATTAAATATTTTGAGAATGACAACAGGATTGATCCTTATGTCAGTTCTCTTTGTCTCCTGCATACCGGAACAGCAGTCAATTGGTGACGCGGGACAGACACTAATAAAATTGATGCCTGATGATGATATAACGCGGCTCATAGCACTACTTATATTCCTTTGCCAACCGCACTTTATACATTAAGTCCGGCTATCACGAGCGGAAAAATTACTCTCGACTTTAACGTAACAACACAGGAGCAGGCAAAATCGGTAATGATTACTATTCCAAATATCCTGAACTTCGACTTTGGCAAAAAGTATGCGCTTGCCTTTAAAGTTGAAACAATCACCGGGGAAGGAGTATTAAGTGAAGCAGCCTCGGAGACTCTTGTTATTAATATCATGGCTGCCAATAAAATTGATGGCAAGTATGAAGTAACTGGAACGTTCGTGGATTATGTAGGAGGACCGACCTGGCTTGGGATTTATCCTAAGGATATTCAGTTAATAACACTGGGCTTGAATAACGCTGCAAAATATGATCCTTTTTACGGAACATATAATTACATCTTTGATGCAGCAGGCGGTGCAAGTGGATTTGGTGGTTGGACAGTATGCTTCACTGTTGATGATAACAATAATATTACTGTATATAACTCAACAAACGACCCGCTTCCTCGCCAGAGAACAGCAGTTCTATATACCGGCGATGGTGCGGCATCAAATAAGTTTAATCCAACAACACATAGTTTCGATGTTTCTTACCAGATGAGTCAGCTTACTGCCTCACCTGTTCTCAGGAACCTTATTATTGAACACTATGAATACAAAGGTCCGAGATAGTATTTACGATTTTAGTTA
>JALONV010000051.1 GCA_025454755.1 Bacteroidales bacterium
GACGAAGGAGAAAACATCATTGCCATCGAAGCAAAGAACTGTGCCGGGTGGACGAGGGATTATGTGGTCTTCAACCTTATAAGCCCGGAACCGGATGCAGAGGATGTTGCAGACTCAACGCTATTTGCAGAGACAAGTACACTTAAGGAACAGGGCAAAAATTTTGCAGTCGTCATTGGTGTGAGCAAATATATCGATCCGGTAATGCCCGACCTCTTCTACCCTATCTTCGACGCAAGGAAGGTGGTTGATGTTATAACCAGCTTCTACACTTTTGATGAGAAGAATGTTCTGCTTCTTGAGAATCCCACGAAGGGAAAGATCATTAAAGTCCTTGATTCGCTCGACAATGTTATTACCACAAAAGATAACCTTCTTATCTTCTACGCTGGTCACGGCAACTGGGATGAAAGGAACTCAATGGGATACTGGCTTCCGTCGGATGCAGCAGCCAGGATGCTCGACAACTGGCTGATGAACAGCATCATAACAGCGTATGTAAGCCAGAGCAGGGCAAAACATACTCTTGTGATTGCCGATGCCTGCTTCGGGGGAAGCATCTTCAGGACACGGGCTATCAAGACTGAGGAGGAGAAGACTCTTTCGGAGATGTATCTCAAGACCAGCAAGAAAGCAATGACCAGCGGCGATCTCACCGAGGTGCCGGATGAAAGTGTTTTTGTCAAGACATTCATTGAACAGCTCTCTGCAAACAAGGAGAATTATCTCTCCACGGAGAAGCTTTTCTTCAGCATAAAACCGAATATCGTAAAAGAGGTTGATCTCATCCCTCAGTTCGGGACAATCAAGAATGCCGGCGACCAGGGCGGGGACTTTATCTTCTTCAAAAAACAGGAAACTGAGATTATTTTCAGATAAAAATATTAAACCGCAAAGTTCGCTAAGCCTCCGTCCCGATGGATCGGCCCGGAGGTGAAGACGCAAAGGACGCAAAGAAATCAAAACTGAATTTAACTTTGTGTCCTTAGTGTTTTTTCACTTAGGAGTTATTGCTACAAAAGAGCTTTGCGCTCTTTGCGGTTAATTAAAATCCTGAATTATTTGGTAATTGTAATGTCGATATAATCCACTTCGACATTTGCCTTTTCGTAGCTGCGGTATTTATTAAGCCAGCGCTGGAAATCCTCCGATTTAAGCGACCTGGGCAATTTGTATCCGCCCTCAACTACCTGCACATCCGAGAGAGATGGTTTGTTGAGAGGCTGTTTTGAAAAAATAATGAAGAGCCTGTTAATACTCCTCGGACTTGTTGTATAAAGAAGATACGGAGTGATATATTTCTTCCCCTTGAAATAGTTGAACTCAGGCTTTTCCGAGAAAAGGATATATTTCTTATCAGCCGCAACAGGCACGCCTCCCTCAAATTCTGCCGGCATGGTATTATAAGGATAGAGGCATTGGGTATTGCCGTCCTCATCGAGAAATATCGAAATATACCCGCTTGACGGAGAAGAGAAAAACATATAAAGAGGATCATCGATCCTGAAATCAGTAGTCTTGCATCTTTCATCTGTACAGTTAAGGGTATATGCCATGAAATTCACAGGCGGTGTCGTAATCTCCCTTGCTTCGATCTCTATGTCGCATTTCATTTCGACATAAGTTTCCTTTTTGCCTTCGATCGTTCTGGTGCCGGTGAGGTCAGTAAATTCAACATTAATCACGTTCAGTACTTCTCCCTTCACCGATGTGTTTGCTATTGTATTGAAGACCGATTTTGTTTCTGTCTGCTTTCCTGTCTGAACGTTCGAGAGATAGGTGGAGTTGCCCTGGATGACAACTCTTCCGAAAGCTTTCTCGAGCGCATCGATGGTAGCCAGCTCCTGGGCATGGTTCTTCACATCCTGTCTCGTCATATTATCCGGAAACTCGACCTGGGCGGTGCCTGTGACTTTGACACTTTTCTGCGAGAATAACAATACAGGAGCAAAAACCAGCACCAGACATGTGAGAAAATACTTTCGCATAACCAAAATGATTATCCGTGATGATATTGTAAAGTTACGAAATAATCGTGCAATCGTGCAATCGTGCAATCGTGCAATCGTGCAATCGTGCAATCGTGCAATCGTGCAATCATGCAATCATGCAATCATGCAATCATGCAACATGCAATCTCCCCCTCATTCACTCTTAATATTTCAGTCCTGCTTTCTTCATTATTGTTGAAAGCTCGTACTGCGGATCCTGAGCTTTGCGGTACATCATTTTGTTGGCATCCTTATCCTTCACGAATTTCTCTTTCACTGCATCCCATGTGAGTTTGCGTCCCAGCTTCATGCTTATCCATGCTGCTGCGCATGCTTCGAGGCTTCTTGCGGATTCATCGATGGGAGCAATTGGATCCTTGCGGCTTTTAATGCTCTCAAGCCAGTTGCGGTAATGGTCGGGGCTTGCCATCCATACTTTTCCATCCGTTCCTACCCGGGGCATTAGTATCTTTGGATCTGATGCCCAGAGAGGGCCTTTCCCCGTAGTGATCATTTCCGGATCGCTTGCTGTAACCCTTGCAGCGCCTCTTGCACAGAAAACTGTTCCTTCAGTTCCTTCGAAAAGACATCCGTTGATAAAGGTATCATCAAGAATAACCTGTATATCGCCGGGATAGAGCATCTCTACATGATATTTTGTATGGACGGTCCATACATCATCCTTCATGAACTGGGCTTTGGCATCAATCGTTACAGGGCCTCCAAGTTCTTGTCCGATAGCCCATTGCATAATATCAATGTGGTGGGCGCCCCAGTTGGTAATCATTCCCAGTCCGAAATCTTCAGTGGTGATCCAGCCCGGTCTTCCTGAGATACTATTCTGCGGATGAACCCTGGCTTCCATATAAGGTTGTTTTGCTACCGGTCCCAGCCAGCGGTCATAATCGAGGTTTGCAGGCACCTGCTCCTGAGCCGGTTTCTGACCTTTTATCCTGTCTATACCGATACCTATTTTCACTGTTTTAACTTTACCGATGCGTCCGTTACGAACTGCTTCACTGGCAATGCGGAAAGTCTCCCATGGCTTTTCGGAACGCTGCTGACTGCCTGTCTGGAGTATCCTGTTTTTTGCCCTCACGGCTGTACGCAATGCCATGGCTTCAGCAATCCCATAGGTAACAGGTTTCTGGACATATACATCCTTGCCTGCCAGAACAGCCTGCACTGCAACCAGTGCATGCTGATGGTCAGGAACGCTGACAATAACGGCATCGATATCGGGACGGGCTATAAGTTCATGGAAATCATGATACATTTTTACTTCCACATTTGTTTCGCCCTGACCTTTATAAAATTCCTCTATCGTGTTTTTAGCGATTTCACGGCGTTTCGAGTCGAGGTCGCAGACGGCAATGAGCCTGCAGAGGTCGGTGTGCTTCATAGTACCCTTATAATCTTCCGTTCCCTGGCGGCCGCAGCCTATTTGTGCAAAACGGATCAGTTCATTCTGTGAACCATTGGCTAAAAGCGATCTTTTATAGATTGAAGGAACTACAATAAGTCCCGCTCCGGCAAGAAGTGATTTCCTGATGAAATCGCGACGGCTGTTTTTTTCCATTGTATTCGATTTATTATATATTGGTTTATATATGTATGACAAATATAATGAAAAGGTTAAAGGTTTAAGGTTTTAAGGTTCAGGATTCAGGATTTAATGAAGAACTTACACAGGGAGGCACAGAGGTCTTAGCTTCGCTCAGACTGTCACAGAGGTTCCACAGAGTTAATTCTCTGTTTCACTCAGTGGTTCTCCTGATTTCCTCTGTGTAAGTTCTTATTGTTTTATCCGGTGAATTTTATACTTTTATAATTCGAAAAATTCAATTACAAACCAACCAGAAATATAGTCTCTAAAATGAACAGATTTCGTCTTTACAGCATCATGATGACCATTATTATGGTCATCCTTTCTCTTTCATCATGCAAGAAAACAACTGAGGAAGACAAGTTCAGTCTATCCTTTGAAAAATATACAATGCCTAATGGACTGCAGGTGGTGCTCCACGAAGATCATTCTAATCCGATGATTTCATACACGATCATGTACCATGTCGGTTCGAGCAGGGAGGTTCCGGGAAAGACAGGCTTTGCACACCTGTTCGAACATCTCCTTTTCATGGGTTCTGAGAATGTTCCCACAGGTCAATTCGACAAGGTACTTGAAGATGCAGGAGGTACAAACAACGGTGGTACCGGCCGTGACTTTACAATGTATTATGAAACATTCCCTAAGAATGCACTGGAGAAGGTGTTCTGGCTTGAATCCGACAGGATGGGATTCTTTATCAACAGCGTCACAAAAAAATCCCTGGCGATACAGCAGAATGTGGTGCAGAATGAAAAAAGACAATCTGTGGATAATTCGCCATATGGATTCACGGAATACCTTATATATAAGAATCTCTATCCGACAGCACATCCTTACAGCTGGGATGTAATAGGAGAAATGGAAGACCTTAAGAATGCGACAGTTGATGATGCAAAAACCTTCTATGAGAATTTCTACGGACCAAATAATGCGACACTTGTCCTGGCCGGCGATTTCAACTCGGACTCAGTAAAACTGCTTATCGATAAATATTTTGGTGAAGTAAAATCTCACGGTAATGTACCTGAGCGGACTCCAATGACAGTATCACTGACTGAAACAAAAAAGTTGTACCACAGGGATAACTTTGCGAATGTTCCTGAGATAACAATGGTATGGCCGGTTTCGGAAGGGTATAATAAGGATATGTACCCGCTTGATTTTCTTGCCAAACTTCTAGCTGACGGGAAAAAAGCGCCGATGTATAAAGTGCTTGTAAAGGAGAAACAACTGACCTCGTCTGTTGATACATATAACAGTTCGAATGAGCTGGCAGGTGAATTTACAATTTCAATCACAGCCAACGAAGGGAAAACGCTTAAAGAAGTTGAAGACGCTGTCTTTGAAGCTTTTACAAGATTTGAAAAAGAAGGGATAACTGAAAAAGATGTGAACAGGATAAAGGCCGCAAGCGAAAAAAGTTTTTATGAACAGATAAACAGTGTCGATGGCAAGGCATTACAGCTTGCCTATTATAATACATTCAAAAACGATCCTGGTTTCATCGTACAGGACCTGGAAAATATTAAGGCAGTCACCCTCGGGGATATCCTTGCTGTATACGAAAAGTATATCAAGAACAAACCGCACCTGGTAACAAGCTTTGTCCCAAGAGACCAGCCGGAACTGATGGCTGAGAACTCGGTCGAAGCAGGTATTAAAGAAGAAAATATTGAGGAGGCCACAAAAGTCGAGATTGCTGAAGAAGAAAAAGAAGAGATTGTAAAGACACCGTCCACCTTTGACCGTAGTGTAATTCCTGAGTCGGGGAAAGAACCTGAGGTGAATATACCGGCAGTATGGAAAGCTGAACTGGCAAACGGCATTAAGATATATGGTATCGAGAATAAAGAACTGCCATTGGTTAATATTATGATTGAAGTTGAAGGTGGTGCTTCGCAGGATGATATCAACAAGCCTGGGGTAGCCTCGTTATTTGCAAGTGTATTGCCCCAGGGGACAAAGAACAAGACACCCGAAGAACTTGAAGAAGAGATTGAACTGCTCGGATCCGATATATATGTAAATGCAGGCAGGGAAGAAATTACCTTCACTTCCTCGATGCTGTCGAAGAATTTTGAAAAAACGATCGGACTGGTATCAGAAATAATGCTTGAGCCCAGGTGGGATTCTACAGAATTTACTATAGCGCTTAACAGGGCAAAAAATTCCATAATCCAGGCAGAAGCGCAGCCGAACAGCCTTGCCAGTCTTACGTTTTACAGGCTATTATACGGTAAGGATAATATTCTTGGGTATAACGTCAGGGGAACCAGGGAGTCTGTCAGCAAAATGACTATTGATGACCTGAAATCCTGGTATGAAAAGAATTTTTCGCCATCGGTAACAAGAGTACTTGTTGCAGGCAATGTATCACAGCAAAAAGTTCTGGAAGCGCTTAAGCCTCTCGGAGAGGGTTGGAAAAACAAAGGGACCACCTTAAAAAGCTGGCCTGCTCCTGCTGTCCCAGAGAAATCGACGATCTATTTTGTTGATGTCCCGAATTCACAGCAGTCAGTGATATATGCCGGTTATCCCGCATTGAGCAGGGACAATCCTGATTATGCAAAGGCAGACTTCATAAATTACAGGCTGGGTGATGCGTATACATCCATACTCAACCAGATCCTCCGCGAAGAGAAAGGCTGGACTTATGGAGCTTACAGCAGCTTCGTAGAAATGAAAAATGTTGCGCCGTTTTATGCCCGGACAATGGTTATTTCTGAAGCCACTTTCGAGACCATCAGAATAATAAGGGAGGAGATGGAGAAATACAGGAACGGGTTACCTGGAAGCGAAGTCCAGTTCATTAAGAACTGTATGCTCAGGGCAAATGCATTGAGATTTGAAACCAACAATGCCCTGATAGAGATGCTCTTCACCATGACAAAATATGGATTGCCTGATGATTATGTCAAAAAGGAAGAAGAGGTCATCAGGAAAATGACTGTTGAAGAGCACAAGGCAACCGCGGAGAAATATATTCGTCCCGGGCAGATGCACATAGTGGTGGTGGGTGATGCAGCTACACAGCTAAAGCCACTTTCGAAGATCGACTTCGGCGAACCGGTGCTGCTTGAGAAATAATAGTTCTTTACAACCTTAAATCTGCGAAAATCAGCGTAATCTGCGGGAAATCTTTTTTCCCGCTGATCCCGCAGATGGTCGCAGATTTTTTATTTTCCGGCAGCAATATCGTAAACCATAAGTGATGATCCGTGCCTCACATAAAGTCGTTTGTTGTGAATCACAAGATGAGCCCAATGCGGACCATCGCCATAAGGTACAGTGAATAAGCTTATTATGTTAAATTTGTCAGTTGCAGGCTCAACAAGGGCTACTTTGCTGCTTTCGGCATAGATATAGAGAAGTCCGTCGTTTGATATGATATTGCAGGGAGCCAGGTCTTTTAAAGAGAATACCTCGCTACCGGTTTGCCAGTCAATGCAGAAGAGACTCCTGTTCCTGTCGCCGCCTCCGTATATCCTTTTATTAAGGACAACAAATCCTCCGATCTTTGGATCAAGCAGGGCATTCTCCCATACTTTTGTAACGCTTTTACCATCGGCCGACAATTTAAGCATGATCCCGCCCTTTCCATATCCCGAGTTGCAATAGAGGTAACCATCAATATAAAAAGGTGTATTAGGATGTACACTGTACTGGTTTATGTGGCCATGTTTCCATAGAAACTGGCCTGTTGTGGCATCATAGCCCTGTATTGTTTTCTCCATCATGGCTACAAGAATTTTCTTCCCTCCATGTTTTATAATAACCGGCGATCCATAAGCTGATTTCTCATCCCCGCCGCTGCTTTTCCAGAGAAGCTTGCCGGTGATTCTATCCACAGCTATTATATTGGCTGCTGCTCCTCCCGGAGAACAGTATAATATACTTCCGTCATAAAGAAGGTTTTCGGTGACTCCCCACTCTATATTGCGGCCTTTATAATCTTTAAAAGTATCGATGTTCCATATTACCTGCCCGTTTTTGGCGTTCATGCAAATAAGGTTGCCGTAGGAGGTGAACAGATATAATTTGTCGCCTATCACCAGGGGTGTTGATCTAACACCCGAATGACTTGAATTCCATTCCTTTCCGTACTCCTTTTTCCACATTAGCTTTCCGCTGTGGTCGAAGGAATAGAGAACACCCGTTTCATTAACCATTCCGGTAATGAATATTGCCTGGCCTGTAACAGCAGCCGAGGAATAACCTCCGCCGAGTTCATCAAAATGCCACAGCATCTTTGGTCCGGCATCGGGCCAGACCTTCATCAGACCTGTTTCATTATATATTCCGTTACGGTTCGCTCCGCGCCATTGCGATACCTCCTGAGCACTCAAACCTGTAAAAAGAATCGCAAACAGTATTGTAAAAATTGATCTTGACATGTCGTAATTTTTAAAATTAAAATTTGCCAAATATAACTTAAAAGGCGAATTCAAAAAATTGAAGTGATTTATATCAGGACAGGAATTATGCCATTCATTATTTCCCTGTCATATTCATCGCCGCAACATAGTAATTTGGATCGACAACGATGATTGCTTTTTCGACACCAGTATCGATAGTACTGAACCTTGATGTCGGTGTTATATTCAGTGGTTTGGCTGAGATGAATACTTTTACAGGCATATTGAATCCGGCAACACAGTTTGCCCAGCGGAATGTCAGCTTGCTGCCATCTATGAAATATTCCAGCACAGGGATTCTGACATCCCTTAAATACTGGTCGAAGAATGGGTTCAGATTCATCCCCGTCTTTTCGCTCATGTAATTCTCTATCTGTGAGCCTTTTACAACCTGATGATAGAAATCCCTGCTCAATCCCCGCAGGATGCCTCTCCATTTCTCATCATCGTTAACTATCTGCCGGAGCGTGTGCAGCATTGCTCCGCCCTTGGGATACATGTCGGCCGATCCCGAAAAGTTAACATCGTATTTACCCACTATGGGTCTGTCGTTCCTGATGCTGCGCCGTGTACCGAGGACGTACTCAGTTCCGGCTTCCTTGCCATAATGGTATTCTACATACAGGTTCTCGGAATAGTTGATGAAGCTTTCGTGTATCCACATATCAGCAATATCCTCATAGGTTATGCTGTTGGCAAACCATTCATGGCCCGACTCGTGGATTATGATAAAATCGAACTTCAATCCCCAGCCCGACCCGCTCAGGTCACTTCCCAGGTATCCGTTCTGGTATCCATTGCCGTAAGTGATCGAGCCCTGGTGCTCCATGCCAAGATAGGGAGCTTCAACAAGCTTGTAGCCATCCTCATAGAAAGGGTACGGTCCCATCCAGTACTCGAATGCGGCAAGCATCATGGGTGCCTGTTTGAACTGGACTTTAGCTTTTTCAAGGTTATCCCGAAGAACATAATAGTCGCAGTCGAGGTTCCCTTTTTCACCATTGAAGACTTCTGAAAAATGGACATAATCGCCGATATTGATATTTACGCCATAATTGTTTATCGGATTGGCAACAAACCAGTTATATGTAGTGGTTTTTGATTTCCTGTTTTTTACAACACTTCTCAACCTGCCGTTTGAAACATCCATGAGATTTGACGGTACCGTGACGCTTATCATCATGCTGTCGGGCTCATCGTACATATGATCCTTGCATGGCCACCAGAGGCTGGCGCCGTCGCCCTGGCATGAAGATGCAATAAACGGCAGACCGTTGTTATCCTTTTTCCATGTTATGCCTCCGTCCCATGGAGGTCTTGCAGCAATATGAGGGCGTCCACCATATGAGAGAACCAGATTATTGATTTTGCCCGGTTCCTGCATGTCGGCCATTTTTATCCAAAAAACATTTCCTTCTCTTTCGAAGCTGAGAGATTTGCCGTTCTGTTCTGCCTTAAGAAGATTGAGAGGCGGCTGAAGGTCGATCTGCATTATATTGCCTGGCTTCAAAACTTTATAAACTACCGTGTTAGTGCCGTTTATTGTAGAATCTGCCGGATTAACTATGATATTCAGATGATAATAACCAAGATCCCACCAAACTCTTTCAGGAGTTATTGATCCTCTCAGTGTATCCTGACGCGTAAAGTTCTTTGATGCAGGAGGAGTGAACTGGGCTTCAAGGCAGAGCGCTGCAAACAGCAGTATCGTGAAAATGGATACTCTTCTCATATTAAAATTATTACTGGAACTTCAAAAATAATGGATTTAAAGATATTATGTACAGGGCTTCGTGCCAGATTGCCTTTTCCGTTTTATTCTCACCTCAGATTATTCACGGGGATACTTTCTGTATCATTTATACCGATCATGGCATTAATAAGCCTGACTTCCGTGAAATGAATAATATCATGAATCTTTATTTCTTTCTCGGTTATGATCCCCATTTTTATAAGGGAGGCTCTCCTTGTACCGGGAAGCAGGAATGTCGAAGGGGTATTCCACCTCCCCTCTTTATCAAGTAAAATAACGTTTGCATAAGAGGTATCTGTTATAAAACCATTCTTTATAATAAGTATATCGTCGCATTCCTCTCTCCTTTCCATCAACAGATCGATATCGTTCCTGTCCGCATACTTATAGCTGTAGTCAATTGTGTTACTCTCTATTGTCTTAAGGGTTCTTACGGACTTCATTGTATAAGGGACAAATTCAATTTTTCGTATCTCGCTGTCATATTCGACACGGCATTTAAAGAGGCCCCTGAGGGCAGAATCGGGAATAGTAATAATGTCCCCCAGATCTACCGATATCTTCAGACCATACAGATCTGACAGCGTTCTTATCATTCTCTCGTTATGAAACACGAGGTTGTTAAGAACACCATCTTCTGATCTAATTGTTTCAACCAACCGGTACATATACTTTTGATAACAGTTCATCATATTCCTTTACCGGATCGCTGAGGTATGTGATCCCGCCACCGCTCTTAAACACCAGTCCCATATCATCTCTTTCAATATATCTGATCATTACCGCGCTGTCCAGCATTTTACCGTCGAAAAGTCCAAAAACACCTGAATACCAGCCTCTTTCATATTTCTCACTTTCTCGGATAATCCTGACTGTTTCCTGTTTTGGAGCGCCTGTTACTGATCCTGCCGGAAGCATTTTCGTTATTATTGTTCCCAGATGATTCATATAACCGTCCATAAGATCTCCTGTAATTTCAGAACTCACCTGGAGAAGTTCCCTGTCAGTGGTTTTTATTTTCTCTATGTATCTGTAACGGGTTACCCTGACATTCCCGGCAACAATACTAAGATCATTTCTCAGAAGGTCAACAATTGTATTATGTTCAGCTATCTCCTTTACATCATTCAGAATGATCTCAGCAGCAGAAGGTACAGAAGCATCAATTGTTCCTTTCATCGGGTACGAACTTATTATTCCGTCCCTGATTCTGACAAATATTTCAGGTGAAAAGACCACAAAACTGTTATAATAGAGCAGTTTATATTTCGCCACACTGATCCTGAAAATTTCCTCGAGAGTAAGGCTGGTCTCAATTCTTGTCGGAAATGTGAGGTTGAGAAGGTATGTATTCCCGTGCCGTATATTCTTCATTACATACGAAAAAGCTTCGGAATACGCTTTAAAAGATACTGGGGTTTTTCCGAGGGTTACTGATTTGGAGTATATTTGTACAGTGCGGGTTTCAGGAAATTGTGGCATAACGAATTTTATTCCTGACGGAAGCTCGTCAAGTTTATGGATCTCAGGCTTTTTCAGTCCTGCATCGATAATAAACAGGAAAGGTTCACCCCGGCTACCCAGAATGTTCATCCGCTCTGTAAAAGCGGCTAAGACTTCTTCAGGCATGAAAGTACTTCTCGTTGATAATTATGATTCCTTCACTTACAATATTGCACATATTGTAAGGAGCTGTCATAATACAAACTTACAAATTATTAAGGCAGATCAGATAGATCCGGCATTAACAGGAATATTCGACAAAATAATTTTTTCCCCTGGTCCTGATCTTCCGAAAGCGGGCAATATAATGGAAAAGATACTGGAAAGCAGGGAAGGGAAGACTCCAGTGTTAGGAATTTGCCTGGGCTTACAGGCGATATACCTGTACTACGGAGGAAGCCTGAAGCAGATGGATGAACCTGCTCACGGGAAGACGGTGGTTATTCAAAAAAACATGGAGTTCTCGGTGTTGTTAAGTGAGATTCCGAATACTTTCAGGGCAGGATTATACCATTCATGGTTTGCAGATCCCGATTTTCTGCCTTCTTCCCTGGTTATAACAGCGCTTTCAGAAGAAGGAAGGATAATGGGGATCCGGCACAAAAAGTATGATATCGAGGCTGTGCAATTCCATCCGGAATCTATTATGACACCTCTTGGCAGCAGAATGATCAACAGCTGGTTAGGGGATCACCCCCTCCTTAATAATAAAACTCCGGTTTCTGGTGTAATATCATGTTAAAAAAGATCCCTCACACATATGTAATTGTCTTCAGCATTATAGTGCTGTCTGCAATGCTCACATGGTTCGTGCCCGGAGGAGCTTTCGACAGGCAGACGATTTCTGTGAACGGCATTGACCGTTCCGTTGTGGTGCCGGGATCGTATCATCCAGTTGACAGAAATCCGCAGACATGGCAGATATTTTCAGCCCTCTTCGATGGATTTGTAGATAAAGCCGACATCGTTGTTTTCATCCTGATAATAGGAGGCGCCTTCTGGATAATGAACGAAAGCAAAGCGATAGATGTGGCAATACAGTCATTCCTCAAATTCACAAAGAGAATTGAACACAACAAATTCATTTCCCTGATAGGCGCCGACAACCTCATCTTTGTTCTGATTATGCTGATGTTCAGCATCTTCGGAGCTGTCTTCGGGATGAGCGAGGAGACCATTGCCTTTGTAATAATCTTTGTACCTCTTGCCATTTCCATGGGTTATGACTCAATAGTTGGAGTCTCACTATGCTTTGTCGCGGCAGCGCTTGGATTTGCCGGTGCAATACTTAATCCGTTCACGATAGGGATAGCACAGGGATTATCAAATCTTCCCCTATTCTCAGGAATAGAATACAGGATGTTTTGCTGGGTGATAATAAACATAGTTGGCTTCTGGTTTATACTCAGTTATGCTCACAAGGTAAAGAAGAATCCATCTATATCACTGGTAAAGGATGATGATAAATACTGGTTGGAGCGAAAGCAAAATGAAACTGTTCAGATAGACTATCATACACCTCTTTCGGCATGGATCATATATGGGATCATCCTGGTCGTAATGGCGATATTCACATGGTTCTATCCAATGACTTCGATCTCGCTGGGTGAAAGAAGCATCCCTTTCCCTGCCCTGCCCTGCATTACAGCAATATTTGCATTAACAGGTTTCTTCAGCCTGCGGAAATCGGTTCATTTCTTCATTCTTCAGATACTTATTATCACAATTCTCATACTTATTACAGGTGTAATGGGATACGGGTGGTACATTATGGAAATAGCAACCCTCTTCTTTGCAATGGGCCTTGCGGCAGGCATCTCGATGAATTACAACGCAAATAGAATCACAAAACTTTTTCTCGACGGGATCAGGGACATTCAGTCGGCAGCAATTATTGTCGGGCTGGCAGGAGGCATAATAATCATCCTGAATAACGGAAACATCATTGACACAATGTTGTACAAGCTATCGGAATCGATTTCCGGTATGGGGAAGATGGCATCACTGAACATGATGTATGTGGTTCAGAACCTGATAAATCTGGTCATGCCTTCAGGTTCTGCAAAAGCTGCGCTCACCATGCCGATGATGTCGCAGTTTTCGGATCTGATAGGATTGTCGCGACAGTCAACTGTAATGGCTTACCAGCTCGGCGACGGGTTTACCAATATGATAACTCCCACTTCAGGTGTTCTGCTGGGAGTACTAAGTGTAGCACGGATCCCTTATGAAAAATGGTTCAAGTGGATCCTTCCGCTGATGGTAATACTTATAATTCTGGGATTTATACTTCTTATTCCCACTGTATTTATGAAGCTGAATGGCTTTTAGCCTCATGTTAATTATAGTTAAAAAAACAATCAGCACCTGATCAGGATTGCTTTTTTTTATACTTTCACAACCTGTAAAAAAGCTTAAGGTTAATCCGCTTATCAGGGGATGAAGAAGACTATAATCATAACGGGGATAATAATCGTTTTCGCATTTATTGCGCTTTTCATCTTTAACAAAGTAACCTCCGGAGATAAAGATGCAGGAATGCTTACAGAAGTAAGCAGGGGGAAATTTGAAATAGCTGTAATGGCGACCGGTGAACTGATGGCTGAGAATTATGTCGAAATCAAGGGTCCTGCTTTTGGTCAGGGCAATGATGTAAGATCAACCAGTACCAGGATAACGGATCTTATTCCTGAAGGAACAGTTGTAAAGAAGGGTGATTATGTAGCCACACTTGATAAGACAGAGATGGATAATGAGATCAAGTATATCCGTGAAAGGATAACCGGCATGGAGCAGGAGCTGGAGATGATAATTCTTGATACAGCTGTCCAGATGAACAATATCAGGGATATGATCACCAATCAGATCTATGCTGTAGAGGAAGCTGAAATGAGGCTTCGCAATTCAAAGTACGAATCGCCAATGACCCAGAGAGATGCCGAGATCAATTTTGACCAGGCAAAAAGGGTTCTTGATCAGTTAAGGAGAAGTTATACACTAAGGAAAGCACAGACAAGAGTCACTGTTAATAACAGGAAGATGTGGCTGGGCAGGATGAACAGGAGAATGGCTGATTATGAGGATATTCTGGCACAGTTTACCGTTACTGCACCGACGGATGGAATGATAATATACTACCGTAACAGGTTCGGCACAAAGCGTAAAGTAGGTCAGATGATAAATGTCGTAGACCGCATAGTTGCAACGATCCCTGATCTAACAACTATGATATCAAAGGTCTATATCAGCGAAGTTGAAATAAACAGGATAAAACCAGGGCTTCAGACATCTGTAACAGTCGATGCTTTTCCCGAGAAATCATTTACCGGAACGGTTATCTCTGTGGCAAACATAGGAGAAAAGCTTCCAAACAGCGATTCCAAGGTATTTGAAGTACATGTAAAGCTGGATGGCACAGATCTCAACCTCAGACCTTCAATGACAACGAATAACAAGATCAGCATCAGCACATACGACAATGTAGTTTACATCCCTATTGAATGTGTTCATACAGGAGCCGACAGCATACCGATCGTTTATACTGAAAACGGATATCGTCAGCCAATTAAGCCGGGAGAAACAAATGATAAATTTGTGATTATTGAAGATGGTCTCGAAGAGGGGGAATCGATATATATGGAAATACCCGAAGATCACGAGAAATTCAAAACTGCAAAATAAAAAAAGAGGGCTCAATCGAGAGCCCTCTTTTTTTTTCAGGGGATTTAGGGGCAATTTCTTCTTATTTCTTATTGTAAACAGCTGTTGTCACCCTGTCGCCATTGGGCGAAGTTCTGGTCGATTTTATCGATAGTGTGTTTGCATCTGTAAGAGACCATTCTTCGGTTGTCTTAATGGTTGTTGACTGACCGTCGCGTTCAAAGGTTCTGGTTGTGACGATTGTAAGAACTTTGCCATCAGCTGTCCAGGAAGCAACTGATTTACTGTCGCCTCTTTGCGTTGTATTTACGCTTTCCTTGCCATCAAGTGTATATTTTGATGTAAAGGACTGGTCGTTCATTGTTCTTGTTACCGAAAGCAGATTAGCTTCCTGAGTTGCCGTGAAGTTGCCGCCGCCAAAACCTCCCATTCTCTGGCCCTGACCCTGACCCTGAGGAGGTTGGCCCTGACCCTGACCCATCTGGCTCTTCTCTGCATTGAATGCCCATGATCCTGCAAAGTTAGTTTTTCCTGCCTGCGCATACGTCGAAAACGGCATTGCAAGGAATGCAAGAATTATCATCGCTGATAATGCTACCTGTAAACTTTTTACTTTTCTTTCCATATTAATTTTTATTGGTTGAATAATAAGATAGACAAACAATCAAAGTTATTTATTCCCTGACATTCTCGTCATCTTTTAATGTTTTTTGAGAATTAACCTTGAGTTGCATAAGCCATGCCTCTTCTTTCGGCTTTCTGAAATAAAATTATTATCATTGCATACTTATTTAAAACATTAAATCAATAACCAATAAACATTGATACTATGATCAAAAAGTTTTTACCTATCGTATTTGCGACACTGATCTTTTCAGCATGCAGCAACAAATCAGGCAAGGAAACTGCTAACAAAACATCTGAAGATGCTGAAGCTGTAAAGGTTGAATTTGCCTCACTTGTTTCAAATCCTTTCGATTATGTCGATAAGAATATTTCGGTTGAAGGTAAGGTAGTTCACGTGTGCATGCATACCGGCAAGAAAATGTTCATCGTAGGAGAAGATCCTGATATCAGGTTGTTTATCTCAGCAGGAGAAAATGTACCCAAATTCCCTCTTGAGCTTGTGGGAAGTCAGATTACGGTTGAAGGACATCTGGAGAGAGTTGTCACTGCCAGTACACCAGCAGAAGGAACAATGGTAGCAAGTCTTGAAGCAGCAGCCGGAAGCGACTCACTGAAAAAAGAAGCAGCTGATGCAGCAAAAACAGGGGAAGCCTGCGAAACAGAAGCAGCTGTTGCAAAACAGTCGGCTCTTGGCGACCTTATGATGGTTTATAATAAGCATGAGGTTGTTA
>JALONV010000052.1 GCA_025454755.1 Bacteroidales bacterium
CTGATCATGGACGAAATGAATTTGTTCATGCTTGTTTCAGGGATTTTCTTCCTCAGGTTCACTACGGATGAAGGATTTGAAGCAACAGCCCGTGTAGTATATGAAGATGTGTCTTTACGTAAAGCTTTTCCAAGAAGATCCAGTCTTGAATCGAAAAGAAGGGTGCCATGATGCAATATCCGCTGGCGGAAAACATGTTCCGCATTGCCTGAAATCTTCAATCCGTCGACTTTAAGATCGTTTTTCCCCTCAAACTTTGCATCTATTCCATGAGAGGAGAGAAATTCAATTACCGGAAGAGTATATTTTCTGAAATCAACCTGACTGCCCTGTTTGCTCTGAAGGATAAATGTGAAATTCAGGTTACCCTCATCGTGGAAAACGGCGCCTCCGCCTGAGATCCTTCTGATCACCGGAATATTGTTTTCGGTCACAAATGCAGTATCTGCCTCACGGTGAGCAACCTGGTGCTTCCCTATAATAACCGAAGGAGTGTTGACCGACAGTATGAAAAAATCTTCCTTCCTGTTTTTAAGAAGGTATTCATCAACAGCAAGGTTGAAGCATGGATCGGTTGATGTGAGATGAAGGCAGAGCATAAGTATTTTTTGGTCCCCCTGCCCCCCTAAAGGGGGGTTAGTCAGTGCCACAATTCAGGAGGCTGTCTCAAAAGAGAAAATCCATTAACCGCAAAGGTCGCAGAGATTTTACGCCAAGAGCGCAAAGTATTATATATCAGCCTCTTAACTTTGCGTACAGACTTCTGAGACATCCTCTTTCCTCTTAATCAATCTTCTGTCAGTCAATTCATACAGCTTGTACATACCCCAGCCGATCAGTGCTCCCAGCAGTGCCCCGCATATCACATCGCCGGGGTAATGAACACCCAGGTAGATCCTGCTGTATCCTATTACTGCTGCCCAGATGAGTATGCTTATGGTATACCATCTTTTTCTTATGAGCATCAGGCTCAGCAACGCCACATTGAATGAATTTGTCGCATGCGAAGATACAAATCCGTACAACCCTCCGCATTTCCCGTTCACCAGATGTACAAGTCCGGCCAGTGATGGTTCATGACATGGTCTAAGTCTGTGAAATATATTTTTAAAAAGTTGTACTGAGCCCTGATCGGCTAAGGTTACGGCCAATATGATAAAGAGGAGGATTATGGGAAATCTCTTTTTGAAATTAATCCCAAGCCAGATAAGAATTGCCAGGTAGAGCGGCACCCAGATGATCTTACCGCTGATGGCGTACATTACCTGGTCCCAGAACGGAGAGTTATGAGAATTAATTAAAAGGAACAGCTGGTGGTCAAGATGTTCGATCATAATCAGAATCTTTTTAACCTGTCATTACTTTCCAGAGCATATCCTTGAGAGTGGGGATACCCAGTCCGGTGACCGAAGAAATGAATACCCTGGGGATGTCCGGCAGATCTTTTCTCGTTTCAGTCATAAGTTCCTCATCCAGGAGATCAGACTTTGAAATAGCCAGCACACGATTTTTATCCAGCAGCTGGGGATTGTACATCCTGAGCTCGTTAAGAAGAATTTCATATTCAGCCCGAATGTCATGACTGTCGGCGGGTACCATGAAAAGAAGTATCGAATTACGCTCGATATGTCTTAAAAACCTTATCCCAAGGCCTTTGCCTTCATGGGCTCCTTCAATGATCCCTGGTATATCTGCCACAACAAATGATTTGTTATCACGGTAGCTGACTATTCCGAGGTTTGGAACGAGTGTTGTGAACGGATAATCAGCGATCTTTGGTTTTGCAGCTGATATTACTGAAAGAAGGGTCGATTTCCCGGCATTGGGAAAGCCAACAAGTCCGACATCTGCCAGTATCTTAAGCTCGAAGACATACCAGTTTTCAATTCCGGCTTCTCCCGGTTGTGCATAGCGCGGGGTTTGATTGGTCGAGGACTTGAAATGCACGTTGCCCTGTCCGCCTCTTCCTCCCCTGGCAAGGATCTTCTTCTCGTTATTTGAAGTTATCTCAAAGATGATCTCTTCTTTTTCTGCTATTTTCGCGACAGTCCCGAGCGGCACTTCTATGACGACATCTTTGCCATCGGCTCCTGTTGATTGTTGTGCTCCTCCGGATTCGCCATTGCCTCCAAAAATATGTCTCTGATATCTGAGATGAAGCAGTGTCCACATCTGGTCATTTCCCCTGAGGATAATGTGCCCGCCCCTGCCTCCGTCGCCGCCGTCAGGACCTCCCTTTGGAACGAATTTCTCCCTGCGGAGATGAGCAGATCCGGCGCCACCGTTGCCTGAACG
The DNA here is from genome assembly GCA_025454755.1 of Bacteroidales bacterium. GTDB lineage: Bacteria > Bacteroidota > Bacteroidia > Bacteroidales > VadinHA17 > LD21. Next base: position 2,296 of record JALONV010000052.1, read on the forward strand.
GCAGAAGATCTTTATATAGTCGACAAAATTGGAACCTGACATTTTTCTGTGGGGTGACTTTAAACCACTAAGGACACAAAGTACACTCAAAGAGCACAAAGGTGAAGAATAACCAGCCTTTGTGTTCTTTGTGTATTGCCTTAGTGTTCTTTGTGTTTAGAAAATTCATTATACATATTTCTTTATCAATCCTGAAAGTCTTTCGAAAATATCATCAATTGTTCCGACGCCATTAACCGGTTCGTAGAGGCCTCTTTCACGGCAATATTCTATTATAGGTTCTGTTTTGGCTTTATACACATCGATACGGTTCTCAATTACTGCAGGATCTTTATCATCCGGTCGCCCGGATTGTTCAGCTCTCAGTATCAGTCTTTTAACCAGTTCATCATGATCAACATCAAGGACAAGCATGCTGTCTATTTTCATTTCTCTGGCACTGAGCATTCTTCCCAGAGCTTCAGTTTGTGCTACTGTCCTGGGAAAACCGTCGAAAAGAAAGCCTGCTTTGTCCCTGGTGCTGTCGATCTTCGCAGCTATCATTTCGATGACAACTTCATCCGGCACAAGTTCTCCTTTCGACATTATCGAACTCATTCTCTTGCCGAGGCCGGTGCCGGCTGCTATTTCAGCCCTCAGCATATCGCCTGTAGAGAGATGCATAAGGTTGAATTTTTTTGCCAGTCTCACCGACTGTGTTCCCTTCCCTGATCCCGGAGGACCAAAAATCAAAAAGTTAACCATGATATTATTGTTTAATTAATGTATATACTGAGGGAAGATTGCGGCCATAGCCGTCATAGTCGAGGCCAAAGCCTACCACGAAATCGTTTGGAATTTCAAAGCCCACATAGTCGAGAGGAATTTTCTTTGTGTAGGCTTTTGGCTTGTAGAGAAGTGTCGCAATTTTAATATTGGCCACCTTTCTGACCTTCAGTTCCCCAACAATAAGTTCAAGAGTATGGCCTGTATCGACGATATCCTCAATCACTATTACCGGCATTCCTTTAATATCTTCGTTCCATCCTATCAGTTCTTTTACAGAACCAGAGGATTTGGTTCCCTCATACGAGGCAAGCTTCACAAATGATATCCTGGCTTTCAGGTTGACCCTTTTGAAGAGCTCTGCTGCGAAAAGAAAAGCACCGTTAAGTATCCCCAGGAATACAACATCTTTACCGGCATAGTCGCGGTTGATCTGTTCAGCCATATCATCAATTCTCCTGTTTATGATCTCGCCGGGGATCATTTCCCTGAATCTTTTATCAAGTATCGTTGTCTCTTTCATGCCGGATTTTTTTGAATTTCAAGCCGGTGTGAAAATATGAAAATAATAGCTTATTTTTGTTTTAATCAGAAAGTAAAATTTATACATCATATATGAAACCCCTGGTAAGCGTAATTATGGGAAGCACATCGGATCTGCCTGTGATGGAAAAAACAGCAAAGATCCTCAATGATTTTAAGATCCCTTTTGAGATGAATGCCCTTTCTGCACACAGAACACCCGAAGAGGTTGAAAAGTTTGCAAAAGGCGCAGCTGAAAGAGGGATCAGAGTGATTATTGCAGCAGCAGGCATGGCGGCTCATCTTCCGGGAGTCATAGCAGCCATGACGCCTCTTCCCGTGATCGGAGTTCCAATAAATGCTTCCCTCGAGGGTATCGATTCTGTACTCTCAATATTACAGATGCCTCCCGGAATACCGGTCGCTACAGTAGGGATAGATGCTGCTCATAATGCAGGCATCCTGGCAGCCCAGATAATCGGAACATCTGATAAAAAAGTGCAGGAAGGAGTTTTAAAATACAAGGAGAGCCTGAAAAAGAAGATTATAGATGCAAACAAGGAGCTGAAGGAAGTGAAGTTCCCATACAAAACAAATTAACCCCCCGACCCCCCTGATGGGGGGTTTAAACCTGCCACTTTATAAAACATATAATTGGTTTTAGGCCCCCTTTAGGGGGCAAGACACGCGTCAGCGTGGCCGAGGGTTCTTCGCTTTAAGGTGCAGTCGCGCAAAAAGCCTGACAGGTGCTTTAATTTTCGTATTGATTTTTTTTGTATCTTTATAGTTTATACTGAAACACTTGTTCTCGCTGCACAAGAAAATTGTTTCAATAATTGTTATTTTCCTCTCTCTCAACGCTTATTGCGGCAATCCGTATCTGCAGTCAGCCGGAGCAGGTGAAGCAGGAATGGGATCGGTTTGCATAATGAGGAGCGGCTTCTGGTCTTCATTCACCAATCCGGCACTTCTTGCAAATAATAGTTCCATTCTCGCCGCTTTTAATTACGAGAACAGATTCAATTTGTGGCAACTCGGCACACGCAGTGCAGGACTGATAATCCCTGCCGGGAGAACATCCATGGGAGTGATCTATTCTCATTTTGGGTATTCGGATTTCAGGAGGTCGTTGGTCGGATTGGCCTGCGGAATGTTTCTCGGGGAAAATATCTCTGCAGGTGTGCAGGTTGATTATTTTCTTGAACGTACCTCAGGCGATTATGATAATCATCAATCAGTAACCTGTGATGCCGGATTGTTTTTCAAACCTTCTCAAAAAGTCAGTATCGGTGTACATCTCTTCAATCCTGTTCCCAATTCATTCAGGAGAACGATCATGCCGTCATCGGTAAGGGCAGGAGCAGGGATAGAGCTGAGCAAGCTCCTTTTTGCCGGTGCAGAAGCGGAAATGAGTTCAGGGGAGAAGCTTATCCTGAGAACAGGTTTTGAATATGAAGCATTCAGGAAACTCTGGATCCGTGGCGGCTTCAGCAGTGAAAATACTTCTTTCACCTTCGGCCTCGGGTACCTGCTTAAATCACTCAAAGTCGACCTGAGCTTCGCAACACATGAAAGATTAGGAATGACATCCAGTGCTTCGTTAATATTTAAGATCAAATAAGAAAAATCCATTAACCGCAAAGACGCAAAGGTACTACGCAAAGGACGCTAAGAAGAAACTTTAAGATCAAGTATATGACTGAAAATGAATTATCAAATAAAATAATTGGGTTGGCAATTGAAGTACATCAATCATTAGGACCCGGTTTGCTGGAAAGCGCATATAAGGAGTGCCTTTATTACAAGCTTAAAAAAGAAGGATTATCTGTATTGAAGGAACTTCCAATGCCATTGGTTTATGAGGAGGTTAAGCTCGACTGCGGTTATCGAATCGACATTTTAGTTGAAAACAAAGTTGTTATTGAAATCAAGAGTGTTGAAGCGTTGAACGATGTCCATCTGGCTCAGACGCTTACTTATATTAAACTTGGAGGTTACAAGCTCGGATTATTGATAAACTTTAATGTGTATCTATTAAAAGAAGGTATTAGAAGAGTGGTAAACAATCTTTAGATGAAATCCTTTTTTAATGATAACCAGTAACTCATTGATGGAATTTTTTGCGCGCTTTGCGGTTTTCCCTTCCGAAGCTCTTGCTAAGGAAAGCTTTGCGCCCTTTGCGGTTAAAAAGAAATCCTGCCGGATAACTCAAATTTTAGTCTTAGCTGTTTTATTGACCATACCTTTATCTTCCTATCCTCAACATGAAAAAACCTCTGAACAATTAGTTTCCATAGCAGAAGAACTGGCAGCTGATGAAACAGATGAAGAGACGCAGAGCTTATATGCAGAGCAACTGAATGAGTTGGCAGAGAATCCTGTTAAAATCAATTCGGCAGATGAGCCGGAGATATCCCGTCTCTTTTTTCTCAATGATTTTCAGGTCAGGGCTCTTGCTGATCATGTGAAAAATACCGGCAGGATTGTTTCGGAATATGAGATCGCTGCAATCCCTGGATTTGACAGGCACACCACTGAGATGATCATTTCGTTCATCGATCTGTCAGCAAAAAGTGAAAGCACATTTAAATCCGTTAAGTTCCACAACTCCCTTCTTTCACATTTCATTATCAAACCCGGAGAATCAGATACATCAGACCTCGTCTCTTCATATAAATTCCTTTCAAAGTACAGGTTCACCGCCGGGAGATTTGCTGGAGGATTTACAACGGAAAAAGATGCCGGTGAGAAGTTTTTTGATTTCATATCCGGAAACTTTTCCTTTTCCGGTAAAGGATTCATTAAAAAGATCATTATCGGAGATTTTGCTGCAAGATTCGGGCAGGGTCTTAATATCAACACCGGTATCCGCACAGGACTCTCATTGACAGCTCCCGGCTATATGGCATCTCGCAATGAGATCAGTCCATACACCTCAACTGACGAAAATAATTTCTTCAGGGGCATTGCCGCGCAGTTTGCTTTTAAAAATGCGGGAATCGTACTTTTCCTTTCACATAACAGTATTGACGCAACGATAAGTGTATCTTCCGATTCTTCGAGCTATTTCCTGGAAAGATTTTACAGAACAGGATTGCATAATTCAGAATCATTGATGTCTAAAAAAGATGCAGTTGCAGAAACTTCTTACGGAATAAACCTTACTTACACCTTCAGGCATCTGAAAACCGGGTTATGTTATTCCGAAAACAGGTTCTCTCTGCCGGTGCTGCCTGATATTTCAGATCCTGTTGACCTGTATGATTTTAGAGGAAACAGATGCAGGTTATTTTCCGGACATTACAGCTGTCTGGTAAACAGGTTATTGCTTTTTGGAGAGATTTCTATGAGTGATATACAAAGTTATGCCCTGGTTCAGGGAGCTACACTGAGACCTTCCGACAGACTGAGTATCAATATGCTCCTCATGAATTATTCGCCCGGTTATACAAGCTTTCATGGCAATGGGCCGGGGAGCAATGCTTCAAACAATAACGAGCAAAGTATCCTCGGAAATTTCACTTTTGAAGCGGCAAAACATTTCTTTATAAGTGCCGGATGCAACATAACCCATTTTCCATGGATGAAATACATATGCAGCTTTCCCTCTTTTTCCAGACGAACAGAAATAAAGCTTAATTACATGCCGCTTGAAGATCTGGCATTTGACCTTACATATAATATAAGGTATAGCCAGTCTGATAACGATCAGCATACAGGTATTCCAGGGATAGCGGAGTTGGGATCCCGGTGGCTGAAAGGACAGGTTAAATACGGATTTAGTGACAGGATATCTTTAATGACCCGTTTCGATTATAAGATCGCTGAGCCTTCAGGCAGTAAAGGGATGCTTTTCCTGCAGGATGTTATGCTGAGTTTCAGAAAGGTGCCGGTCACACTATGGTTCAGGTATTGTATATTCAATACAGATGACTGGGACTCAAGGCTATATGCATACGAAAATGATCTGCTGCACAGCTTCAGCATTCCTTCGTTATCAGGAAAAGGAACCAGAAGTTATCTTATGGCAAAATGGGAAATCGGAAAAATGGCAGAACTGAGAGTCAGGTATTCAATTACTGCTATGGATTCCAACAATAATATTGATGAAAAGGATGAACTGAAATTCCAGATCAGGTTATGGTTTTAAGATTATTTAAACTGTTCTTTTTTACCACGGAATGCACGGTTGCACGGAGTAAAATACGTAATAATCTCCCTTCTGTCTTCGGTTCCGCTCTGCGGAATTTCCTCACTTCGTTCGTCAATCTTCGGTCTTCCGTCTTCCGTCTTCTATCTTTCCTCAGCTGTCTTTATATCCCTGATATTGAGCTGAAGGTTCCTGCTGCCGCGGAACTCATTCATGTCTATTGAGTAGCAGATGTCGAAAGGATTTCTTGCTTTGATATATTCAAAATTATTTGCCAGGTTGAATCCTATTGCCGGCACTGATTTGGTTGGGGAAGATTCCTGGCAAAGGTCAAGCTTAAGATGTTCTCCATTGGCTCCCACCATTCGACCTGATCCGGTGTCGAATACATCCTTTGAAATAAACAGCGGCGACATGTTTTCAGGGCCGAATGGCTGGAACTGGCTCATCACCCTGAAGAATTCATCATTGATCTCTGAAAAGGAGAGCTCGGTATCGATGAAAATCCTGGGTACAAGCTGGTCTTCCGTAATTGTCCTGTTCACATACTGTTCGAACCTTTCTATGAATGGCTTGATATTTTCTTTCTTCAATGTGAGTCCTGCGGCAAACATATGTCCGCCGAAGCTCTCGAGCAGGTCGCTGCATGATTCTATTGCCTGGTACAGGTCATATCCCTGTACAGATCTTGCTGAGCCTGTGGCAAAACCATTTGATTCTGTAAGTATGACAGTGGGACGGTAATAGGTTTCTATAAGTCTCGATGCCACTATTCCGATCACTCCTTTTTTCCATGCCGGATTGAAAAGGACTGTAGTCTTGGCATTTGTATTACTCTGATCCTCAGAGATCATACGCATGGCTTCCGTGGTAATGATCCTGTCGACAGTCCTGCGTTCAATATTAAAATTGTTTATTTCCTTGCTTATACCGGTAGCCAGCTTTGAATCATTTGATATGAGAAGCTCAACAGCCTTGCTGCCTGTTTCCATCCTTCCTGCAGCATTGATCCTCGGGCCGATCTTAAAAACAACATCTTCGACGGTCAGTGATCTGAACACTTCAGCCTCGCGGATAATTTCTTTCAATCCCGTACGCGGAGCCTCATTTAGCTGTTTAAGTCCAAAATATGCCAGCACCCTGTTTTCCCCGGTGATCGGGACTATATCCGAAGCGATACTGACTGCCACAAGGTCGAGATATGTTGCGATAGCGCTGAAGGGTATCCCATGTATCTTTGAGTATGCATGGACGAGCTTAAATCCGACACCGCATCCCGAAAGTTCTTTGTAAGGGTAAGTGCAGCCAGGTTGTTTTGGATCAAGCACTGCAAGAGCTTTGGGGATCTCGTACCCCGGGTAATGATGGTCGCAGACAATCACATCGAGTCCCTTTGATTTTGCATAGCTTATCTTCTCAACAGCCTTGATTCCGCAATCCAGAGTAATTATGATTTTGCAGTTACTTTTGACTGCAAAATCTATTCCCTGGAACGATACGCCATACCCTTCCTTATACCTGTCGGGTATATAGTAGTCCACGTTTGAGTATTGTTCTTTAAGAAATGAATATACCAATGCGACTGCTGTTGTCCCATCAACATCATAGTCGCCATAAACAAGTATTCTTTCATTTTTCTTAATAGCTGTGGAGAGCCTGTCGACAGCTATGTTCATGTCCTTCATCATGAATGGATCATGGAGGAATTCAAGGCCTGGATTAAAAAAGGCATGCGATTCAGCGGCAGTGGTTATTCCTCTTTGAACCATCAGGTTGGCTAGTGATTCGGAGACTCCCAGTGCCTCCGCCAGCTGTCTGACAACAACGCTGTCGCCCCTCTCTTTTATTACCCATTTCTTTTCCATCAGCTTTGTGTCTTAATCCATTCGAGGTCAAAAATACTTTTAATTTTTCGTTTTAGAACTTCTTTTACATATTCGATATCCTGTTTTCTGCCAAGTTCTTTTTCAAGCGAAGTCACCCCTTTGTCGGTGAAACCACATGGATTAATATAATTGAAGTATGAAAGGTCAGTGTTCACATTGAATGCAAATCCGTGCATGGTTACAAATTTGCTTGCCTTAACACCGATAGCGCAGATCTTCCTGGTTTTCCCTTTGATTTCCGGATCCAGCCATACTCCTGTGCCTCTGGTAAGCCTTGATCCTTTAAGTCCAAATTCCTTAATTGTGTTAATAATAGACTCTTCAAGGCGATAGATATATTCTTTAAGGCCTATCTTTATAATCTCCAGATCAAAAATAGGGTAACCGACTATCTGTCCGGGGCCATGATAAGTAATATCTCCTCCCCTGTCAATTTTAAAGAATGTTGCATCTTTCGCCTGCATCTGAATGAAATCAATAAGCAGGTTATTTTCGGAGCCGCTTTTTCCAAGAGTATAGACGTGAGGATGTTCGACAATGATCAGTGTTCCGGGAAGTTTTTCAGGCGAATTGCCTGCCGAAGTTCCATTTTTTTTTGCATCAACGAGCCTGTTAAAGATTACTGACTGGTAATCCCATGTCTGTTTATAATCTTCCAGGCCAATGTCTTCATATATAACGCTATAGCTCAATACGGGTTCCCGTTTTTGGATCTTTCAATATAATCATTAATTCCCATGAGGTACATGTTTTTCGGCATGAAAAGAGGAACGAACCAACGGTGAACTTTCAACAAAGGTGAATCCTTTATCCAGCGCCACTCTTCTGTACTTTTCAAATTTTTCAGGAATAATATATTCAACTGCTTCCATGTGCAGGGGTGAAGGTTTAAGGTACTGACCGATGGTCAGGATCCTGCAACCGGAATTATAAAGATCATCAATGGTTCGAATCACTTCTTCATCATTTTCTCCCAATCCGAGCATAAAGCCGGACTTGGCAGGTTTGCCCTTCCCGGAGATATACTTTAGAACGTCAAGACTCCTGTCATATTTTGCTTTTGTTCTTATTACAGGGGTGAGTCTCCTGACTGTCTCGATATTATGAGAGATCACATCGGGACCTGCATCAATCACTTTCTGTATAAATTCAGGTACAGCATTAAAATCCGGGATAAGGGTTTCTATCGTAATTGCCGGATTGAAATTTTTTACGGCAGTAATAACTTCAGCCCAGAATGAGGAACCGCTATCGGGAAGATCATCACGGTCGACTGATGTAATAACACAATGCCTGAGCTTCAGTGTTTTTATTGATTCTGCCAGCCGCCGGGGCTCTCCCGGATCAGGAGGAAGAGGTTTCCCTGTTTTTGTGTTGCAGAATTTGCAGGCTCTTGTGCAGATGTCCCCGAGTATCATGAAAGTAGCTGTTCCTGCATTCCAGCATTCTCCGATGTTTGGACAATTACCGCTGGTGCATATCGTATGGAGATTGTTTTCATTTACAAGACGCTTTACCGTCGAGTAATTCTCTCCGCTCGCCCTCTGCATCTTAAGCCAGACTGGTAACCTCCTCCCTTGTTCCATATTTTTTTTGCATGTAAAGTTATTACAATCTGCGAATATCAGCGTGATCTGCGGGAGACAAAAAATGTCCCGCTGATCTCGCAGATCGTAGCAGAATACATTATATTTGTTTGATTCGAAAAGACAATAATCAAAGAATATTTACCATGGCAAATGATGATTTTAAGGTAAGCCGCAATTACCCGACAGTTATCGGCGATTTTCCAAAAGTCGGAATTCGTCCTGCCATTGACGGGCGCGAACGCGGTGTGAGGGAATCACTTGAAAAGCAGACAATGAAAATGGCACATAATGCCGCAGACTTTATTTCCGGAAACCTTAGATATCCAAATGGGAAACCGGTTGAGTGCGTCACTCCAGATACCTGCATCGGCGGAGTTGCCGAAGCAGCATCATGTGCTGAAAAGTTTAAAAAAACAGGCGTTGGCATTAGTCTCACTGTTACACCATGCTGGTGCTATGGCAGCGAAACGATAGATATGGATCCTGAAATGCCAAAAGCGATCTGGGGATTTAATGGCACAGAACGTCCCGGTGCAGTATACCTGGCCGCAGCTCTGGCAGGACATACCATGAAAGGACTTCCTGCCTTCGGAATCTATGGCCATGATGTACAGGATGCCGGTGATAATACAATTCCGGATGATGTAAGTGAAAAGATACTCAGGTTTGTAAAGGCTGGCCTGGCAGTGGCATATATGAAAGGAAAATCATACCTGTCGATGGGTTCTGTATCCATGGGAATCGCCGGATCTATTGTCAGGGAAGATTTTTTCCAGGAGTACCTCGGAATGCGCAATGAATATATAGATATGAGTGAATTCAACAGAAGGTTGAATGAAGAGATCTATGACAAGAATGAATTTATAAAAGCCCTAACCTGGACAAAAAAATACTGCAAGGAAGGAAAAGATCTCAATGCAAAACCTAAATCAAGAGCCCGCAAGGATGTGGAATGGGACATCGTAGTAAAAATGACAATGATCGCACGCGACCTTATGGTAGGAAATCCAAAGCTTAAAAAGGCTGGTTTCGGAGAAGAATCTCTTGGACATAATGCTATTCTCGCCGGATTCCAGGGACAGCGCCAGTGGACAGACCACATGCCAAACGGTGATTTTCTGGAAGCTATACTCTGCTCATCCTTCGACTGGAACGGTATCCGGCCGCCATATCTTGTTGCAACAGAGAACGATGCAATGAACGGGGTTCCAATGCTGTTTGGTTATCTGCTCACCAATACAGCACAGATGTTCTCCGACATTCGCACTTACTGGAGTCCGGAGGCAATGAAACGTGTTTCAAAAGTCAGGCCGTCAGGATTGGCAGCAAACGGAGTAATTCACCTTATCAATTCCGGTGCATCCGCACTTGATTTCTCAGGAAGACAAACGAGCAAAGGAGAATCATGCATCAAGCCTTTCTGGGAAATAACATCAAAAGATGCCAGTGAATGTCTTAAGGCAACAAAATGGGAGCCGGCCGATATTGGCTACTTCAGAGGTGGCGGTTTCTCTTCACAATTTGATACAAAAGGTGCAATGCCCTTAACAATTTCAAGAGTCAACCTTGTTAAGGGACTTGGCCCGGTACTGCAGCTTGCCGAAGGATGGACGGTGGAACTTCCCGGGAAAGTAAACAGGATCCTTACTGACAGGACAAATCCGACATGGCCTACAACCTGGTTCACGCCGAGGCTTACAGGCAAAGGTCCGTTTGTCGATGTCTATTCGGTTATGGCCAACTGGGGAGCCAATCATTCAGCTTCAAGTTACGGGCATATAGGTGCGGATCTGATTGCTCTTGCATCTCTTCTGAGAATACCTGTCTGCATGCACAATGTGCCTGAAGAGAAGATATTCCGGCCAAGCGCATGGAATGCTTTTGGTATGGATAAGGAAGGATCTGATTACAGGGCATGTATGAACTATGGGCCGATGTATGAATAAAGGCGTGGGGCGTGGGGCACAGGGCAGAGATAAATTATTATTAATAATATCATTATGGAAGACCAACAGGAATTTAAAAAAATTGAGCTGGAGGAGGAGTCTCTGAAAGATCTTGACAAAACCCGCAAGTGGTCTATGTTTCTGGCAATACTCGGATTCATCGGCATGGGGCTTATGGTCATCGGCAGTCTGATAGTTGTTCTCTTTCTCTCCGTTTTCAAAACCGAATCGGCGCTCGGTGTGAGTGAATCATTGTTCATCATACCATTGATTGCCATTGCAGTTATTTATTTCTTTCCTCTCCTGTATCTCTACAGGTTTTCAAAGCATACCGGAATTGCCGTAAGAACACTGGATAAAATAGAAATGCATAAAGCCTTCCGGAACCTGAAACGTTATTATGTGTTTATAGGAATACTGGTTATTGTCGTACTGGCAATTTATGTAATAGGAATTATTGTTGCAGGAGCCTCACTCTCCTTTCTGAAAGATCTGGGAACCGGAATATGACAACACGCGACATAGTCATCGTTTTCGACTGTGGTGCCACCAATGTCAGGGTGATTGCCATCGACAGCCAGGGAAGAATAATTGCTTCAGAATCATCAGCAAACAATACAAAACCGGATCCATTTAATCCTACATGGCGGATATGGGACGCACCTGATATCTGGAAACAGATGTGCGCTGCTTCAAAAAAGATTACCGGAAAAATTGATACCGGGAAAATTATCGGGGCTACCGTAACAACCTTCGGCGTTGACGGGACACTCTTTGACAGATCAGGAAAAATGCTTTATCCCGTGATATCCTGGAAGTGTGAAAGGACAGTCCCCATAATGGCAAACATTGGTAAATATATACCTCTCGCCGACCTGTACAGAGAATGCGGCGTTCTTCCCTTCACCTTCAATACAATTAACAAGTTCATCTGGTTTGCTGAAAACAAACCAGAACTGATAGAAAAAAGCTACAGGTTCCTCTTCATGCCATCGATATTTTCGTACTTCCTCACCGGAGAAATGACCAATGATACAACAATGGCCGGTACTTCAATGGCAACGGCTCTTTCTTCGCGACAGATGTCTGAAAACATCCTGAAGAAAATTGGTTTCCCGGGTAACAAATTCGGCGATATTGCTGAAGCCGGCACAATAATAGGGAGGATTACAACCAACGCGGCTTCTGAAACAGGGATCCCTGCAGGAACACCTGTTGTTGCCACCGGGCATGACACTCAGTTCGCAATATTCGGATCAGGTGCAGAAAAGAATCAACCTGTTCTCAGTTCAGGCACCTGGGAGATCCTGATGGTCCGTTCAGAAGGTTTTAAAACCGGCAAGGAGCAACTCGATATGTCGATAACCACTGAACTTGACTCAAGATCTGGTTTGTATAATATTGGTAACCAATGGATTGCATCAGGTATTCTTGAATGGGCAAGGAAAAATCTCTATAGCGACATAAAAGAAAACGTATTTGAAGCAATGATCGCGGGTGCTGAAAAAGTTCCGCCCGGATCGAATGGAGTTAAAATAGTTCCAAAATTTTATGAAGAACTGAAAGGCAAGCCGGGAGGAGAGATCCTTGGCCTTACAATGGAATCGACACGTGATGAAATTTACAGGGCTATGCTGGAAGCACTTTCAGAAAGACTTGTTGAAGGAAAGATTGCCCTCGAAACTGCCGGTGGATTCAAAACGGATAGCATCCTGTGTGTGGGAGGAGGTTCTAAAAACAGGCTCTGGAATAAACTCAGGGCTGAATACACAGATGTTCCGATAAAAGTCATAGATCAGAAGGAAACCACTGTCCTGGGTGCCTCTCTTTTCGTTCAGTCGGCATGCGGAAATGCAGCTACACCGGAGGATGCGAGAGAAAAGATTGATTATAAAGTTGAAATTATAGAACCAGATTAAGACCCCCCATCCCCCCTAAAGGGGGGTTAAAACCCATAGCTGATAAGGATAAGAAATGGGTTTTATACCCCCTTCAGGGGGTGCCACGCGGAGCGGGGCGGGGGTTTTATAAAGAAAATGCAAACTATTACTTATAAACTGAACCATGAGCATATGTTATTTCAACGGTAAATTCCTAAAAAAAGAGAGAGTGAAAGTGAGTCCCGACGATCGCGGATTCCTTTTCGCTGACGGTGTTTATGAAGTCGTAAGATGGTACGAAGGTTCCTTTTTCGACATGGAAAGCCATATGGCCAGGTTGAAAAGGAGCATGAAAGAGATCCGGATATCATGGCCTGAGGCAGATTCTTTTCCTTCTGTTGCCTTGAAGCTGATAAGCAAAAACGGACTTCAGAAAAGACCATCCCTGGTTTATCTTCAGGTTACCCGTGGCGCTGCAAAACGGACACATGCATTTCCATCCCCTCCTGTTGCTCCAACGGTTTATGCCAATGCCTGGGGATTCAATCCGGCGAAGGATCTTATCTCAGCAGGAATAGAGACAATTCTCCGTCAGGATCCGAGATGGAACAGATGCGACATTAAATCGGTATCCCTTCTCCCCAATGTCCTCAGCTTCCAGGAAGCAACGGAGAACGGTTCGATGGAATGTATTTTTGTCAGGGACGGAATGATGACAGAATGCGCACACTCAAATGTTTTTTTTGTGATTGACGGAAAAGTATTTACCCACCCCGAATCTGAAAATATTCTCTCGGGTGTGACAAGGAAGAATATAATCCGTATTGCACGGGAAGCCGGGATCTCAGTTTTTGAGATGCCTGTCGCGGCAAGCAGGCTGAATGAGATCAGTGAAGCGTTCATTACCAATACATCCTATGAAATAGCTCCGGTTGTCTCGATAGGTAAAAATACTGTTGGTGACGGGAAACCCGGTCCTGTCACAAAACTCCTGCGTGAAAATTTCGATTCCGTTATTGGTGATTTAAAAGGCTGACAGTGTAAGTATGAATTTTTCTATATTTGCACAAATTTTCATAAACAATGAGTAATCCCCTACTTAGCGAACAGGAACAGATCAGAAGGAAATCTCTTGAAGAGATCCGGAAACTTGGAATAAATCCTTATCCTGCAGCAGAATACAAGACCAACGCATTCGCTAAAGATATTCTTGACAATTACATGCCTGAAAAAAATAATTTCCAGGATGTAAGTCTTGCCGGTAGGATAATGAGCAGACGGATAATGGGCAATGCTTCTTTTGCCGAGATCATGGACTCTTCAGGCAGGATCCAGATATATGTGCGCCGTGATGATATTTGTCCGGGCGAAGACAAAACCATATACAACAACGTCTTCAAGCACCTGCTGGATATAGGCGATATAATCGGTGTAAAGGGATTTGTCTTTAAAACTCAGATGGGTGAAACAACAGTTCATGTAAAGGAATTTACCATACTCTGCAAGTCAATTCACCCGCTTCCTGTTGTTAAAGAAAAGGATGGCATAATGTTCGACGCCGTTACTGACCCTGAAATGCGCTATCGCCAGAGATATGTCGACCTTATTGTTAACCCTCATGTCCGCGAAGTCTTCCGTAAAAGGACGCAGATATATCAATCGATGCGCAAGCTTTTCAACTCAAAAGGATATCTGGAAGTAGAAACACCTGTTCTTCAGCCGATACCGGGCGGAGCAACGGCAAGACCATTCAAAACCCACCATAATACTCTCGACATCCCTCTTTATCTCAGGATTGCCAATGAGCTTTACCTGAAGCGTCTTATTGTTGGCGGCTATGAAGGCGTATATGAGTTC
>JALONV010000123.1 GCA_025454755.1 Bacteroidales bacterium
CCGTGGTGAAAAAAAAGATATGAAAAACCAGGAAATGATACCATTTGAAAAGGCTTACGATATTGTTATGAATTCGGCATTCAGCACAGGAACAGAAACGATTTCATTTACAGATTCATTAGATCGTATTCTTGCAGGGCCGGTTATCAGTGATATGAATCTGCCTCCTTTCAACAAATCCTCCGTGGATGGATTCGCAATACGTAAAGCCGATATTGCCAATGATCTTGAGATAATCGAAACAATTCCCGCCGGAAAAGATCCCGAAAAGAGTGTTGGTAAGAACCAATGCTCCAGGATCATGACGGGAGCGCCTGTGCCTGAAGGAGCCGATTGCATTATAATGGTGGAGGATTCTCAGATACTTCAATCGGGTAAGGTCAGATTCACAGGCAGCTTCACCAAAGAGAATATTGCATTCAGGGCTGAAGATGTGAAAAAAGGGGATGTTGTGCTCGAACCAGGCAGGATAATAAGGCCTCAGGATATTGCAGTGATGGCTTCCGTTGGTCATACTGCCGTGACTGTCAGCATGATGCCACGTGCAGGTGTGATCAGTTCTGGCAGTGAACTTGTGGAACCACATGAAAAACCGGGCAGATCACAGATAAGGAATACGAATTCATATCAGCTCATGTCCCAGGTTGCAAGAGCAGGAGGCGCAGGAAAATATTACGGAATAGCAGAAGATGATGAGGGGGTAACATATTCGGTCGTTCAGAAAGCGATCTCGGAGAACGATCTCGTCCTTATTACAGGTGGCGTTTCCATGGGTGATTTTGATTTTGTTCCTTCAGTTCTGGAGAAGGCAGGAGTGAAAATACTCTTCTCAAGAGTAGCTGTTCAACCCGGAAAACCGACAATTTTTGGTTTGTATAAAAACGGTTTCGTCTTCGGACTTCCCGGCAACCCGGTTTCATCCTATGTCATCTTTGAACTTCTTGTAAGACCCCTGATATGCAAAATGATGAATTATCAATGGAAACCTCTGGAAATCAGGCTGCCAATGAAGGAAAAATTCTCAAGGAAATTTGCAGAACGACTGGCCCTGATCCCGGTCATTATTACTGAAGATAATATGGCGTCACCGGTGGAGTTTCATGGATCAGCACACATTTCAGCCCTGCCTCATGCGGATGGCATTGTGGCACTTCCGGTCGGATCAAAAACTATTGAAAAAGGAGAAATTGTAAGTGTTAGACAGATTTAACAGAACGATAAATTACCTGCGCATATCGGTTACCGACAGGTGCAATCTCAGATGCAGATACTGCATGCCTGAGGAAGGAATACAACTCCTCAGGCATGAAGATATATTGTCGTTCGATGAAATTGCCCGCTTTACCGAAGCAGCTGTAAAACATGGAGTTAATAAAGTAAGAATTACGGGTGGTGAACCGTTGGTCCGGCGTGGTATAGTGACACTGGTTAAAATGATATCCGGGATCCGGGGTATTAAAGATCTTTCAATGACCACCAATGGTGTTCTGTTGAAAGATTTTGCCAGTGATCTGAAGGCTGCAGGTTTGCACCGGATAAATATAAGCCTTGATACAACTGACCCTGAAAGATTTAAATATATTACAAGGGGTGGAAATATACAGGATGTGTTCGATGGAATAACTGAAGCAAAGAAATCGGGCCTTTTACCGGTGAAAATAAATTGCGTAATAAAGAAATCCAGGGAGGAGGAAGACGCAAGGCAGATTGCTGATTTCTGCCTGAAGAACGATCTGGAGATAAGAAATATACAGCAGATGGATCTGGTAAAAGGGCATTTTTCCACAGTCGAGGGAGGTACCGGCGGCAACTGCGAATTATGCAACAGGCTGAGGCTTACTGCAAACGGGAAACTCAGGCCATGCCTTTTCAATGACCTCGAATTCGATATCAGGGAACTGGGTTTTGAGGAGGCAATTATGAAGGCAGCAGAGCTCAAACCTGAATGTGGTTCCAGCAATGTAACAGGAAATTTTTATAATATTGGGGGTTAATTTAATGAAAAAGCTTTCACATACCGACAGCCGTGGAAAGGCAATAATGGTGGATATAGGCGAAAAAGAGATCCAGACAAGAATTGCCAAAGCCCGCGGTCATATCACTCTGGCTGCGGAAACAATAAAGCTGATAATGGGAAACCAGCTGAAGAAAGGCGATGTTCTGACAGTTGCTCAGCTGGCTGGAATAAATGCCGCCAAGCAAACCCAGAATCTGATACCTCTCTGTCATAATATTGCGATCGAGAATGTGAAGGTGACACTTGCAGTTGACACAACAGGAGTAAGTGCCGGGAGTGAAGTGAAGAGCTCAGGGAAAACAGGCGTCGAAATGGAAGCTCTTACGGCAGTTTCAGTCGCACTTCTTACTGTTTATGATATGTGCAAAGCCGTTGACAAAAACATGGTGATTGACAGGATAGAGCTTACCGAAAAAATCAAGAAATGAATCTTCCGCAGAAATATAAGATACTAATTATCACTCTTAGCGACAGAGCCTTCAGGGGTGAATACAAGGATATCAGCGGACCGAGAGTAAGTGAACGGCTTGAAACATTTATGAAATCTGAAGGATGGGATTATGAGATAAAAAATAAGCTAATTCCTGATGAAGTAATTATGCTTAAGGAATTGGTAGTTAATGCTTCTGCATTTTGTGATATAATCATCACCACCGGGGGAACAGGAATAGGCCCGCGTGATATCACGATCGATACAATCCGTCCGCTTCTCTCAAAAGAAATACCCGGGATAATGGATCAGATAAGGATGAAATATGGCTCGGTCAATCCGAATGCTCTTCTCAGCAGAAGCATAGCAGGAGTGCGGGAGAGATCGTTGATATACACACTTCCAGGGTCTGTTAAGGCTGTAGATGAATATATGAATGAGATCCTCAAGACTTTGAAACACACATTGCTGATGCAATACGGGATTGATTCACATGGTAAAACTCAGTAGGAGATCCTGTTAAGAGTGTTGACCGATCCGGTTCCAATAACCATGTCGTAGCGTCCACGCGGATTCCTGTAATAAACTATAGATGTATAGTCGTTCTCGGTTTCGTAATGGCTTCCTTCAAATTTTGTCGCAACTCCGGTCTTCATCCCATCCTTTAAAAAGACATATTCATAATTGTACCATCCCTGCTTAAGAAGCATTGTGCACTCATATTGTCCTCGTTCAGGATTGTAGGTCATGCGGTTATCATTGCCGAACGACCAGTTGCTGAGATTACCGGAGACATACATATCTCCGCCTTCAATCATATATTTCGACGGAAGCGTGAAATAAACATATAAATAATCAGCATCAGTCTCCGGCTCCATTCCTTCCTGTGCTGCAATGTAATACTTGCCGTTAAAATCCTGCAAGTAAAAATATGGCTTGAATTCCCGGTTTTCAGAGGGAGCCAGGTAAACATGATAATATGGAGCCATGAAATCAATTCTTCTCACATTTTCCGACTGGTATTTAATGCTTTTAATATCAAAATACCTGAATTCATTACCTCCGATGAAAATATTTTTTTCAGATAATGAATTGTATTTAAGTTCATTGCCGCCATATATATCAGGCTTCAGGTTATTCTTTGCATTATCCCATCTGCCATTCTGAAGAAGTGAACAGTAGATATTCCTGTAAGGATCAATGATCCCGGCGCCGGTCAGATCAACTGTAAAATCGACCTGCTGTCCTGCATCCTTGTCTGCCGACATCTGAGGCCTGTGTACCATCATATCTACCTTTGCAGCATCCTCTTTTATTATGAAACGCTGAGTTATTACAGGCTTCTCAGGAGTCTCAGGCTGATAAATATTTAAGATGTAATTGCCTGATAATTTAATGTTTATTCTGTCATTTGGGAATGCCAGTGTGTAATGAAAATAATTTAAAGTTGTATTGAATGAAGCCTTGATATCCTCAATCAGATTTTCAGGAAAGCCTTCCAGGTAATCGTTCACAAAAATATCAGATCTGATCCAGTCCTTATCGCAATGTATGAAAGTGTAATTGTATGCCTCATCACGGTCGCCGATCAGGTCAAACTGAAACATCAGTTTTTCATTACTTCCAAGCGTAATTATCGGGTATGAAAGGTTCCATCCTTCCCTGTATATCTGAACGGTTTTTATACGGGGATCTGAAATTTGATTTGTAATAGCTATGCCTGATTCCTGCCCGTAAATGAAAGTAAGCGGATAAAATAAAAATAAAATATTTATCAGGAACATGTGCATGTCATAGATACAAAAGAAAATGTTAACAAAAATAGTGCAAAAAATGTAATATCATATTAAACATTTTGAGTGGAATCTGGTTAGCTATTTATACTTTTATACCCATTGTTAATTTATTAACAGAACTCGTTTTTTCAGGAATTATTTTAAATCCCATAATAAATGTCCAGATCCATAAAGCTAAAAAAAGGGTTTGACATCCGGATCAAGGGTGCTGCTCAGACTGTGCTGGCCACAGTAGCTGAACCGGTTATCTATGGTGTAAAACCGGTCGATTTTCCGGGTCTGACTCCCAAGCTTAATGTCAAACCGGGCGATAAGGTTCAGTCAGGAACACCTCTTTTCCATGATAAGCTGCAGCCCGAGATCCTCTTCACTTCGCCGGTCAGTGGTACCGTTTTGGCAGTCGAAAGAGGAGACCGTCGTAAAATGCTTGAGGTAACCGTTGAAAAGAGCGGCAATGAGCAGATCAATTTCGGGAAGGCAGATCCGCTATCGCTGTCCCCTGAACAGATAAAGGAGAAGTTACTCCTGTCGGGACTATGGCCCGCAATCAGACAGCGCCCTTATCATATTATTGCAAAACCGGG
>JALONV010000124.1 GCA_025454755.1 Bacteroidales bacterium
CATTCAATATTTCCCCGCCGGAATTCTTCTGAATCAAGCAGCAAATCTGAGTATAAGAACGATGTTAAGAGCAAAGCCGGAGATTTTACAAAACCATCAAAGCAGGACTCAGTAATAAATAATAGATCAGGTTCACAGCCTGGTAAAGTGAAATAAATATCACCCTCCTGCATAGCAATCTCATTTATTGAGTAGGTCTCAATTACCAATATTATTAAAACTTTATTCAAAGGTCGTCAATTTAAGTCCGTAAAAGGTCAGAAAAAAGAAAAATCAAATTATTTTGAATAATGTTATGATATTAAAAAAACTAGTTCTACTTTTGCGACTCTTTTTAACGCCTTCTGCCTGAAGAGGTGGTTTCGGCAGTATAAGAACCTTCTTCGCTGAAGCTACGGAGGTCAAAGCGGGGTGTAGCGCAGCCCGGTTAGCGCATCTGGTTTGGGACCAGAGGGTCGCAGGTTCGAATCCTGCCACCCCGACAAAAGAAAAAGCCCTGCACGCAAGTGCCGGGCTTTTTTGTTTGAAACAAGCCCAGGCTTGCCTGAGGCTTGGAGCAAACAAAAAAGCCCGTAAATGAGCGCAGCGAATGAAGGGCTTTTTCTTTTGTTATCTCCCAAACCAGGATCATGCAATAATCCTGCTTTCAAATTTTTACCCAAGCTTTATCCTCATCTCGCACTCCGCAAGCACTTTACCTTCCTGTCTGACCCTTCCGGTTATAATTGTATAGCCAAGAAGCTCACTGTCTATTATAATCTCCGACTCAATCTCTGAATTAACAGCGGGCAATGAGTTGACAATCAAATTTTTAACAGCCCCGATAAACCCCAGGCTTATTGTTTTACCCGCTTCGATCTGAAGATAACCTGCCTGCGCTGCAGCTGTCTGGGCAATAAACTCCACCATACCTGCTTCCTGAAGGAAACCGCCATGACAAAAAATATTTGATTCTTTGATGATCAGTTTCCCTCCCGCCGATTTTTCATCGGCATGAACAAGAGTGTCAATCATCATCATTGGAGGACGCTGCGGGATTAGATCCGTAATGCTGTAGTCTAAAGTGCTCATCTTTATCTGTTCAAGGTTTGAGGTTTCAGGAGTCAGGCGTCTGGCATCAGATTTATTCTCGCACTCACCCCCTCTCGCCCTCTCCCCCTCCTTCTTGGGTCTTTTATCTTTTGTCTTATTTCACCAAATATTCCCAAAGCGGTCCCTTCTTATTCCTCTCGCGCATCCGTTTCATCACATCTCCCAGATCATCATCCGGAAATATCCATGCTTTGCCTGTTGCTTTTGCCATTGGCTTCAGGGAATCGATATCGATATCCTTCGAAACATAATAAACAGGTTCGAGTATCGGATCATTTTCACCAACTACTTTTTCTGCGATAGCTATCTCATGCAGCCTGGTGCCCGGATAGATCCTCATACCGATGAACGGAAAAAATACCGACCTCGTTATTCTTTTCGAATTCTCAAATGTCTCTGTAAGCGTCTTCACCGACTCTCCATATCCGCCAAGTATGAGAAAATGTGCAAAATCGATATCCAGTTCAGTGCAATAATCAGATATCCTCAATATGTCTTCAACCCTGAAAGGCTTGTTCCATTTCTCAAGGATCTCGTCAGAAATTGAATCGGTCCCAAATTCTATGTGCTTCAGACCTGCCTGCTTCATCCTTTCAAGCAGGTTCCTGTCGATATTCGTGAAATTAAAATATGCTCCCCATTTTATGTTAAGGTCTGCAGCAATCAGTCTGTCTGCAAGTTCATAATTGAATTCATTGCTGATGTTGAAAATGGAATCGGTAAAGAATACATAATCTATCTTCTTCTGACGGTACAGTTCTGTTAATGTTTTCACAATCTGATCAGGATCAAGTGTACGTACCCTGTGTCCTTCGATAAGCGGATAAGTGCAATAAATGCAGCTGTACGGACATCCTCTCTTAGTCTGGATATTCAGCATCCCGCTGTTCTGCCAGTAATAATCCGTCAGATCATCATCGAATTTAAGTACAGGTGTCCTGAAATGTGTCCCTCTCCTGTTTGCAATTATGGCGCCATCATTCCTGTGAACCAATCCCTCAATGGATTTATGATCCTCACCGTTATCAAGGGCTGTAATCAATTGTTGAAGGCTTGTTTCTCCCTCGCCATATATTCCGAAATCAGGTTCAAGTGCTTCATAAAGAAGTTTCGGGTATATTGAAAAACCTGAACCTCCGATAACTATTACGGCGTCGCTGTTTTCCCTGGTAAGAGAAATTATCTTTTTATAGTGATTAATGAAGCTCTCCTTCCTGTAGATATTGACGTCGTCAATATTGCGGAATGAGATGCCGGCATAATCAGGTTTTATCTCTTTCAGCATTCTGACATACTCGTCATAGGATCTGTTCATGAAATCGAAGACATATACCTTAAGGCCGGGCATTTCACTAGCCAGGAATGAATTAAGGTATGATATTCCGAGTGGGTAAACCGGATAGGGTTCTGCATGCCTGTTGGCCGAAGCCAGTATGAGCTTTTTATTTCCCATCCTTCTCCCAGAAATTATAGTAGTTGAACCACTGTTCCGGATATTTCCTTATCGTCTTCTCCATTTCACCAATATACTCCTTAATGATAGCAAGAATGGTCTGATCTCTTTTCTCCTGCAAGCCTTCCTGCTTGTAATACCGGGGCGGAGAAGCAAAGAAGTGATAGCTTTTCTTATCCTCTTTCATTGCAAAAACGAACGAGACCGGAACATTGAACTTCATGGCCATATAAAACGGACCTGTCGGGAAAAAGGCTTCTTCACCAAGAAACTCAGATTTCATCTTCTTGCTCGACTTCAGGTATCTGTCGCCATGGATGCATACTATCTGCTTTTCATGCAAGGCATTGTTTATCTCGTAGATGTGGGAGTTGTCATCCCTGATGACTATGATCTTGTAATTTCTTGTGGCCACCGACTCAAGATAATCCTTGATCTTTTCATGTTCTGCATCGAACATAATCACGTTGATTTCGGTCTTCAGACGTTCGAGCATATAACCGGCCATTTCGAAATTACCGATATGTGCGCTGATAAGCAGCCCGCCCGTTTTCTCTTCAACCATTTTCCTGAGGTATTCCTCGCCTTCAAATGTAAAATTGAATTTCGCGTTGAAGCCTGCCATTACGGCTATCTTATCGAGCAGCACCTGACCAAACCTGTAATAATTGCGATAAACATAGCTTACCGCTTTGAAAAAGCGATAACTGAATCTCTTCCTGTAAAACCGGAATATAGTGGAAAAAGAGCGTGGATTGAAGAGGAAGAAATAAAGAGCAACGAACCTGAGAAGAAAGTATGCTGCGGTAAGACCTGAATATTTCAGGACGGCGACAAATATTTTATAACCTGTTAAACCTCCGCGTGTTTTGCCTTTCCAGGTTGCCACATTAAATTATTTCTTTTGGATGCAGTTAAAGATATAATCGTAAAGGTTCTGTAGTGTCCTTATTGATGTCATCTCCTCTCCCTTGAGAGTTAATCCGAATTCTTTCTGTACTATAACAGCTATATCGACGAAATCAAGACTTTCAAGGCCAAGGTCATTCTTCAAATGCGCACCGGGAGTTATCGCATTCTCCTCAATCTCAAACTCTTCAATCAACAGACCGTTAATAGTCTTTTCTATGTTTTCCCTGGTCATATTTACAATTTAATGCTTACTAAGTTAGTGAAACTTTTTTATTATCAAACAAGAGTTTGTTCCTCCGAAACCAAAGGAATTGGACAGGAAGGTATCAATATTTTTTTGTATTGTAACAGGTGTGATATTGAGGTTCGCTGAGAATTCGTCGGGTTCATTGAAATTTATGTTTGGAGCAACGAACGAATTCTGCATCATTATAATTGAATAGACAACCTCGCTGGCTCCGGCCATCCACATTTCATGGCCTGTCATCGATTTTGTGGAAGAGATAACCGGTCTGTGTTTGCCGAAAACAGAGTCAATGGCCTTCGCTTCGTTCTGGTCGCCTATCGGTGTGGAAGTTGCATGTGCATTGATATAATCTATTCTTTCGGGTCCTGTACATGCATCTTTCAGTGCCATAGTGATGGCTCTGATAGGTCCGTCGACATCGGGCACCGAAATATGTACACCGTCTGAAGAAAAGCCGTAACCAATGACTTCGGCAACTATCGGAGCGCCACGCTTAAGTGCAGAATCAAGATCTTCAAGTATGACAGTGGCAGCGCCTCCGCTCGGGACAAGCCCGTCCCTCGATCTGTCAAAAGGCCTTGACGCTTTCTGCGGTTCTGATTCACGCCTTGAAAAAGCTCCCAGTGCATCAAAACTGCCAACACAAAACAGATTAACTTCCTGTGCGCCACCGCATATGATCATTTTCTGGTAACCATGCCTGATCATAAAATATCCCATTCCAATTGCATGTGAGCCGCTGGCGCATGCACCGCTAATTGTAAAATTAACTCCTTTTAGCTGAAAGATGACTGAAAGATTCATAGTAACGGAAGAGTTCATAGACTGGAATACCGATCCTGAACCTACCATTGTAGTGTCTTTTGTCTTCCTTATAATATCGACACAGTCAATTACAGGAGGCGTAGAGCTGTCGTTGCCGAAAAGTATGCCAGCATCATTCCCCTGCAAATATTCCGGAGTTATTCCTGCCATTTTAAGGGCTTCAGCGGTAGACATATATGCAAACTCTGCATGCTGCGGCATACATACTCTTGAGCGGCG
>JALONV010000053.1 GCA_025454755.1 Bacteroidales bacterium
AATGAGAACCGCCCGGCGGCCTAAGGTTGCACTTGATGAATTCTGGATAAAATGCGGGGGCAATGTCGAAAAAGCCCGTGAACTTATCAGGATCTACTACACAAGGGTTCTCTATGCAAATTATTATTTCACCTCCTATAAGGAAGGGTGGAGAACCGAAAGGGGAATGATCTACTTGATTTACGGGCCTCCCGACAAAGTTTACAAAAATCCTGAAGGAGAGAGCTGGGGCTACAGGAAACCTGTCATTAAATCTTCATGGGGTACACGATACAAAGTCAAGGATGAATATCTTTATTTCACCTTTAAAAAGAAATGGGAACAGGCTGTTGCCTCCTGGAAAAAAGGAATTGTATTCAGGCTTGATAATCCCGAGGAATTTTAGGAACGATGCAAAAGGAATCAGATTGCATTTTTGGATTGCGCCCTGTTATTGAGGCAATCAAAGCAGGAAAACAGATTGACCGCCTCCTTATAAGACAGGGACTGCAAGGGCCTCTCTATCATGAGCTTATGGCAGAGGTTAAAAAGAACAATATCGTTTACCAGATCGTACCTCTTGAAAGAATTGAGCTGGTTACAAGGAAAAACCATCAGGGTGTACTTGCATGGCTGTCAATAATTGAATATCAGCATATTGCAAATCTTCTTCCCATGATATTTGAAAAAGGGGAAGATCCTCTGATTATTGCGCTCGATGGGATCTCCGATGTAAGGAACTTCGGGGCAATAGTGAGAAGTGCAGAATGTCTTGGGGCACATGCTATTGTAATTCCTGAAAAAGGTTCAGCCCGAATAACTGCTGATGCGGTAAAGACATCTGCGGGGGCTCTTCATTCATTCCCGGTCTGCAGGGAAAAATCAATAGTTAAGACAATTGAGTTCCTGAAAGAATCCGGACTGAAAGTCATCTGTGCTGCTGAAAAAACCGGAATAGAAGCTGCCGGAACCGACCTGGGAGGCCCTGCTGTTTTGATTATGGGTTCAGAAGAAAAAGGCATCAGCAGGGAACTTGTTTCACTGGCGGATAAAAAAGTCAGGATCCCTATGAAAGGAAACATAGAGTCTCTGAATGTCTCAGTGGCTGCAGGCATACTTATCTATGAGATTTCCAGGCAGCGCTCCATGTGATCAGTTTATAATGCCTCCGATCCTTTCATCAAGCATTTTCTGATCCACTGTAAATGATGCCAGCCCGGCAAGTGTAAGCAGTGTATCGGGAGCTATTTTCCTTTCTTTTATTTTTTTCTCCCATCTTGAATATACCGGAATTTTGCCATCAGAGGCTATAAATCCTTTTTCTTCCTTTGAAAGTGAAGGGAACATATCCTCGCATCCTTCACCCTGTGCTATCTTGATTAATTCTGCACCGGTTGCCGGGACTTTAGTTGCCAGACGTACTGCCAGGTTAAGAACATTGTCGTCTACTGACCAGAATTTTTCTGTATGCGCTTCTTTGCCGGCAGCATTCATATTTACCTTATAATTCTCATGTAAACGCGACTTGAACTTGCCGGAGAGCGATTTGTGTCCGGCTGCCGCAACTTTCGGAGGCATTGTATAAACATCGGTTCCTGCAAGAAGCTCAAGTTGATTATAATTCCTGAGGCTTGCAGCGATAAGTTTCGTCTGCCAGGGATTTTTTGCTGAGAGTCCTGTTACCCAGTTCTGGGAAGCAATTACTGCCATTTCACCGGCACCAGTGCCATCTCCAAGTTTATTGTCGATCATGAAAGCGCCTATTCTACCAAGGAATACATTCAGGTAATCAGGTCTTGCGACCCTGGTGACCAGCACATTCTGGCGGGCACTGAATTCAAGTGTAAAATTGATCCTCACCCCTGCTTCCTTAAGGCGCCTTGCTCCAATAAGTCCTTCAGCAGTGTAAGGGACCTTTACAATAAATTGTTCGGGACAGATCTCATGGAATCTCTTTCCGTAGTACTCAATAGCTTTTATATCGTGTGCAGTATCGGTATGAAGCTCAACGCTTACCAGCCCTCCGAATTTTGATGCCAGCCTCAGTCCATGTCTTGCATTAAGGATGAAGGCAATCTCCTTGATTTTTTCCTCAATCGGAAGATCCCTGACAATGCTTTTTGCCTCTGAAATGAATACATCGTAGATCCCTTTCTGGATCTCGTTATTTAACAGGGTATTGTTTGTTGTAAGAGCACTCATTTCCGCTGTCCAATTTGCTTCAGCTTCATCCATGTCGCCGGTATCCAGCCACAATTCGGTACCGGTCTTCCGGAGTGCTTGCCAGAACGGGTCTTTCTTCCCGGTTATATGCTTTTCACTCAGGTTCTTCCACAAAAAATCGCTTATTCTGGTGTTCAGGTCTGCCATAATTGATATTTTTTGATATTAACAATTAATTACACACTTTGTTTTTTGATAGTTAAAGAAGGACATTTATGATTTAAAATATTCTGGGCAAAATTACTTAAATTATCAATTCGTCTCATTCTTTATTTTTAGCTTTGTGTTTTTAATTAAAAGAAAACTCAAATGAGAACATCTCTGGTGATATTATGCTCACTCCTTCTCACTGCCGCTGCAGGGCAGAGTACTTTTGATAAGTATTTCACCAGCAAGGTATTAAGGTTTGATTACATGCTCGCCGGCAACTGCGAAAAAACCACTGTTTATCCTGTCGGGATGAAAGAAGAACCATTTTTCGGCGGCTCAGGAACACAGCTCATTGATCCATTCAATTACGGCAATCTTAAATATGAAGTCTTCAATTCGTCCGATAACGCTTTGATATACTCACGCGGATTCTGCACTCTTTTTCAGGAATGGCAAACCACGGCTGAGGCGAAGGTGATGGAAAGAAGCTTCTATGAGGTTGCAACAATGCCTTTTCCAAGGAACAAGGTAAGATTTGTATTAAGTATGCGTGATAAGGACGGCTCTTTTTCAAAACTATATGAAACGGAGATAGATCCGTCTAACTATTTCATCAGAAAGGAAAAGTCAGTGAATGTCCAGGTCACGAAAATCAGTTTTGCCGGCGACCCTGCAACCAATGTCGATCTTGTTTTTATTTCTGAAGGCTATACAGCAGATGAGATGACAAAATTCAGGAATGATGTAAAGAAGATGACAGAGGTACTTTTTGCTGAAGCTCCATACAATGAATACCGTGATAAATTCAATATTTATGCCGTTGAGGCTGTATCAGCTGAATCCGGTACAGATATTCCGGGTGAAAGAAGTTATGTGAATACGGCTGTTAACAGTAGTTTTTATACATTCGACACTGACCGCTACCTTACCACTCAGGATATCAAGTCGGTAAATGACTATGCTGCCCTGGTACCCCATGATAATATAATAGTGCTAATAAACAGTAATAAATACGGAGGCGGAGGAGTATACAATTATTACAGCGCGACAACGGTGGGTCACGCTTACTCCGACAAGGTCTTCATCCATGAGTTCGGTCATGGTTTTGCAGGCCTGGCAGATGAATATTACACATCCGACGTGGCGTATGACGGGTTTTACCCTCTTAATGCAGAACCCTGGGAGCCGAATATAACCACTATGGTCAACTTCGGATCAAAATGGAAGAAAATGATTGCCAATGACACGCCGGTACCTACTCCTGCAGAGGACAAATACAAGAATGTAACCGGAGTATTTGAAGGAGGCGGATATTCAGACAAAGGTATTTATCGCCCGGAGATGGAGTGCAGAATGAAGAGTAACTCTCCAAAAGGATATTGCTCGGTTTGCAGGGAGGCTGTAAGGAAGATGATTGAGTTCTATATAAGATAACCCCCCTGCCCCCCTAAAGGGGGGTTAAAATCCACTAATAATAAAGATCGTAATAGGTTTAAAGTCCCGCTTAGGAGGGATCGAAACCCGACTAGAAAATATTGTTTAGTAATGGGTTTAAAGCCCCCCTTCAGGGGGGTTGGGGGGTCATTCTATTTGTTCAAATAATGTTCTTGCTGTCTCAACAGGCACCTCTTTTTTACCCAGGCGGGCAACTACTTTAGCATCGCGGTAACCATTTCTGATGAGAAGATCTGTATAGCTCAGCGCACTGTCATAGGTAATGAATTTCCCGATAAGGTATACTGTTGAACCATCACCAGCGGTCTCAGTATCAAAGCCTCTTATCCCTGCGATCTTTATCATTGCCTCAAGGGCATCCTGTTTCAGAGGCTTAACGGATCTTGCCACTTCAACCCTGAAGCAGAGCTCCGGAGGAATAGTGTCAGCCGGTGTCAT
The DNA here is from genome assembly GCA_025454755.1 of Bacteroidales bacterium. Lineage (GTDB taxonomy): Bacteria > Bacteroidota > Bacteroidia > Bacteroidales > VadinHA17 > LD21. The sequence goes on from JALONV010000053.1 coordinate 4,246, forward strand.
CTCTACTGCCTGTGTTACGATGAAAGGCTTCTTTCCCCATTCCTTCTCCAGGAGTGCAGCTCTCTCAAGTGAAACAGACTTACCTGCCGAGAATGCGACGACAAATGCATCTTTAAATCCTTTCTGCTTTACCGTCACTAAAGCTTTCCTCGCCTCAGCTACCCTCCTGAACATACCGGCATAATAGGTTGTATAGTTATTCCCTGAAATTCTGAATCCATAGATCGGGGTGATCCCTTTAAAGTACGATCTGGCAACCTGATTACGGAAAACTGCTACCTGAATACGGTATATCAACCCGGGAGGTACGGTGGAGTTTACGGGGATCTTTTCTGTTGAACCGGCATCAGAAGGTATAAGTTCAAATACGGAAAATGAATCAACGGATTTTATTATCGTCCGGGGAACTTCCGTTTTTACTTCTTTAACCACAGCGGTGTCATTGCGAATGCTCTCCTCAATCTTTGTTCCTGCCAAAGAATCGGCCTTTGGAATAGTCTCCGGCACCGGAATTGTTACGGCAGCAAATGAGGTCGAATTCATTGAAGCCTGTGCTTCGTTGTATTTTATATCAGCCTTTTTCTGATATTCTGCTGCAAGACTTTCGGTCTCAGAGATCTTTGCTCTTGTTTCTGTTTTAGTTTTAAAGTCCAGCTTTTCGAGATCGCCTTTTAACTGTTCAGAGATCTTATTCAGGGAGTCAGCTTTAAACTGATAATCAAGAGCTTCCGAAAGAATAAGATCAAAATTCCCCGGTATCGTATCATAAGCTTTTTGCTCAGCCGTAGTTTCAGTGACATTCACTTCCGGAACTTTGATAACAGGTTCATCCGGTTTGTTTTCGCTCACTGCTTCTGCTGCAAGTCCGGATGCAGACTCACTCAATTGTCCTTTCCGGTTGTGGCATTGTTGCACATATAAAGGTATATCAAGATCCCTTGCAGCTTTTTTTCCATATTGCAGGGTATATTCATCAAATGCCGAGATGGCTTCATCGAACCTGCCGGTCATCTGCCTGGCTCTTCCAAGCCAGAATAAAACGTCAGGAGGAATTGTCCTGACCATTGCGCTTCCCTGCTGTGCCTGTTGAAGCAAAAGTAATGCCTCTTCCGGATCACGGTTAAGTTTTATGAGGCAAACTCCCCTGTAATATTTGTATAAAGGATCTTTCGGATATGTAATGAGAAGCTCGCTGAATCCGCTGAGGGCTTGCTCATAATTTCCCTTTGAAAATGCCTCTAAAGACGATTGGCGTGAAGGTTTTTGCTGAGCAACAAGAGTTGTTATTCCAATCGTACTCATGAATAAAATCATCAGGGCTCTGATCGTTACTCTGTATTGTCTGGCTATTATGACTTTACCACGAGTCATTCTTGTATATTATTAGTTATCAGACGACTACAATTTATTCTATTGGTTCTACAATCTGCTTTTTGTTGATAATTAAAAAAACACTTTTCTTCAGAATACAATTCAAACTTCGTAAATTTACCCGTAATAACAAAATCACATAGCGAACAGATATTCAGGATGTATAAGTAAAAACCGATAATATGAGCAAGGAAAGAAAAGAAATAAACAAGGATAAGCTGAAAGCCCTTGAGGTTACCCTCGGAAAAATTGAAAAGGATTTCGGCAAAGGTACCATAATGAAACTTGGAGATCATGCCGCCATTGAAAATATTCAGATCATCCCGACCGGATCAATCGGCCTGGATGCAGCCCTTGGAATAGGCGGTCTTCCGCGCGGAAGAGTCATAGAGATCTATGGTCCTGAAGCATCAGGAAAAACAACCCTGGCTATACATGCCATTGCCGAAGCACAGAAGAACGGCGGGATTGCTGCAATAATAGATGCCGAACATACTTTCGACAGGAATTATGCCGAAAAACTGGGTGTCGATGTTGAGAACCTGCTAATCTCACAGCCCGATAACGGAGAGCAGGCACTCGAGATAACCGATAACCTGATAAGGTCAGGCGCGCTCGATATAGTGGTAATTGACTCCGTTGCAGCCCTCACTCCCAAAGCAGAGATCGAGGGAGAAATGGGCGATTCAAAGATGGGTCTGCAGGCAAGGCTTATGTCTCAGGCACTCAGGAAGCTGACAGCCAATATAAGCAAGACAAATACCTCCTGCATTTTTATCAACCAGCTCAGGGAGAAAATTGGCATCATGTTCGGCAATCCTGAAACAACTACCGGAGGAAATGCCCTGAAATTTTACGCATCTGTCAGGCTCGACATCAGGAGGACCAGCCAGCTCAAAGATGGAGAGGAAATTATAGGCAACCGTACAAGAGTGAAGATCGTCAAGAACAAACTTGCACCACCTTTCAAAAAAGCTGATTTTGATATCCTCTATGGAGAAGGTATCTCCCAGCTCGGTGAGATTGTCGATCTTGGAACAGATTTCAACATTATCAAGAAAAGCGGCTCATGGTTCAGCTATAACGATACAAAGATCGGACAGGGCCGCGATGCTGTCAAACAGATCCTTAAGGATAATCCGGAACTGTACGATGAACTGAAGGCTAAAGTCAAGGAAGCACTTAAGAAATAGTAAATTATATAAATCCTTTACCTATGAAAAGATATCTTGTCCCGATAATTCTTGCAGTTGTATTTTTGTCTGTTTCATGCAAACAGAAGGCACCGGCAACTCAGGAGCCGGCTCCGTCATTCAACAATCAGCTTACTGCAGAGGAAATTGCAGGAGGTGTGATGACACCCGAATTAATGTGGAAATTCGGCAGGCTTGGAAGTGTCGCTCTCTCCCCCGACGGATCAACAGTTATCTATACTGTGACTGAAAGAGACCTTGCAACTGAAGCTGCCAGAACAAATATTTTCAGCATGCCCATTAACGGAGGAGATCCTGTACAGCTTACTAAAGACGGAGGAAGCTCACCCCAGTGGACAGATAACGGGAAATCAATAGCTTTTGTTGACAATGATGGAGACCTCGCCGTTATGGATCCGAAAGGAGCTGTTATAAGAAAGGTGGAGGGGCTCAGCAACTTTGAGTATTTTAATATTTCACCGGCAGGGAATAAGATTTATTTTACAAAAAGAGTAAAGCTCGATCAGACGGCTAATGAAAAACATAATCTCCCAAGGGCAAAGGTCAGGATAATTGATGACCTTATGTACAGGCACTGGAATACATGGAGCGACTACTCATACAGCCATATTTTCGTCGCTGATTTTAATGGGAACGGCGTATCCGGTGAGAAAGATATCATGGAAGGTCAGAAATTCGAATCTCCTCTTTCACCATATTTCGATGAAACAGAGATCTCATGGAGCCCCGACGGCAAATATATCGCTTACACCACAAAGAGACTGAGAGGAAAAGAAGACGCAAGAAGCACAAATTCCGATATTTTTCTTTATGATGTATCTGCCGGGAAGGAGGTAAACATCACTGAGAGCAACAGGGGTTATGACAAGTATCCTGTCTTCTCCCCCGATGGTTCCCGGATCGCATATCAAAGCATGGAGAGAGACGGTTATGAGGCAGATCTCAACAGGCTTTTTGTTTATGATATTAAAACAGCTACCCGTACCTGGATCACGAAGGGATGGGTATTTGATGTTGAGAGTGTAAAATGGGCAGATAATGAGAACCTCTATTTTGTAAGCGCATACCTTGGTACTTCACAGGTATTTAAAACAACAGTCAGCGGCAAAGGAGTAGACCAGGTTACAAAAGGCAGCCATGAACTTGGCTCCCTTCAGCTTGAATCAGGAAAGATGACCGCAACTATAATGTCATTTGCTCTTGCACCCGAGGTTGCTTCAGTTGACCTGGGATCAGGTGAGGTAAAACAGGTTACCGGGATAAACAACCACATCTATGAATCAATCAGGATGGGGAAATTCGAGGAAAAATACACGAAAACCAAAGATGGCAAGGATCTGCAGATGTGGGTTATCTATCCTCCCGATTTTGATCCGTCAAAAAAATACCCCGCTCTTCTCTTCTGCGAGGGTGGTCCCCAGAGTGTTCTTGGACCTTTCTGGTCGTACCGCTGGAATTTTCAGATGATGGCAGCCAAAGGTTATATTGTTTTTGCCCCAAACAGACGGGGTGTCGCCGGATTTGGTCAGGAATGGAAAGAACAGATATCCCAGGATTACGGCGGCAAAAATATGCAGGATTATCTTGATGCCACCGATGCAATGGCAAAAGAACCCTATATTGATGCTGACAGGCTTGGAGCAGTGGGCGCCAGCTATGGAGGTTATTCAATTTTCTATCTTGCAGGGATACATGGAGGAAGATTTAAAGCATTCATATCACATTGCGGCGTATTTAATTTTGTAAGTGATTATGGCACTACAGAAGAGCTGTGGTTCAAAGATTTTGATTATGGAGGCCCTTACTGGGAATTGCCAAAGAGCTATCAGTACTCACCTCACCTGCTGGTAGATAACTGGGATACTCCAATAATGATAATTACAGGTGCCAACGACTTCAGGATCCCATATACACAGAGCCTTGAAGCATTTACGGCAGCCCAGCTAAAGAACGTGCCCAGCAGGCTTCTCTTTTTCGAGGATGAATGTCACTGGATTCTCAAACCACAGAATGCAGTCATCTGGCAGAGGGAGTTTTTTGAGTTTCTCGATACATATCTGAAATAAATTTGAATATTTCCCGCTGATCTCGCAGATATTCGCAGATACAACTCTGTGTAAATCTGCGTAATCTGCGGGAAATTTTATATTCTAAGTAATTCTGATACTTTTGCCACCTTTTCTTCCATTGGCAATTCACTGTCTATCCAGTTGATTTTAGTTCCTTTGCGTTCCATTCCCCTGAACCATGTCATCTGGCGCTTTGCAAACTGATGGATCGCAATTTCAAGATCGTGGACCATCTTCTCATAGTTTATTTTACCGGCGAGATAAGAAGTAATAAACTTATATTCAAGGCCATAATAGATCAGTGCCTCCTCGCTGATACCTTCATCCAGAAGTCTCCTGACTTCTTCCACCATTCCGCTTTCGAGCCGCTGATTAAGTCTGGCGGTAATTCTCCTTCTTCTTGTCTCCCTGTCGACCATAACTCCTGCAATCAGTGATTTCAAATCTGGGAATTGTGTCTGCTTCTCCTTTCTGAAACTGTTGAAATGTTCGATCTCAATCGCCCTTATTACTCTCTTTTTTGTGTCGACATCGGTTACGTTATGCAACTTCTTATATGTTTTCAGGATTTCTGTCAGCTCCTCAACTGTCTTCTTCTCAAGGCTTGAACGCAGGCTTGAATCAGGAGGCACTTCGTACATTTTATAACCGCTTATAATACTGTCGATATACAATCCTGATCCTCCGCAAACTACTGGAAAGACTTTACGCGCTTTCAGGTCGAGGTAAACTTTGCTGAAATCGCGTTGATATTCAAAGACATTATATTTATATCCCGGATCAGCAATATCGATCAGATGGTACGGAATTATTCTTCCATTTATGTAATAATCATTGTAGTCCTTCCCGGTACCGAGGTCCATGCCCCTGTAAACCTGTCGTGAATCGGCACTTATGATCTCTCCACCCAGCATGTCGGCGACCGCAACGGCCAGATTTGTCTTGCCGGATGCTGTTGGACCGGTAATTACCAGCAGGTCATATTTTGTTTTCAGCTTTAAGGGCAATGATCCAATACTTAATGATTACAAGCAATTTACCATAAAATTATATACTTTTACCGGTCATGTAAATGATTTTACACAGCGCTTAATGAAAAGAGGGACCAGTGATATAGTCATTAAGAATAAAAAGGCTTCTCATGATTATGAGTTCCTCGATAAATATATAGCAGGCATCAAGCTTACAGGTACTGAAATAAAATCAATAAGGCTTGGCAAGGCTGCGCTGGCAGATTCCTATTGCTTCTTTCGGGAGGGAGAGCTCTATATCAAGGGCATGCATATCTCTGAATATTATTGGGGCAATCTGAATAATCATGATCCTCTTCGTGAGAGGAAGCTGCTTCTCACCAAAAAGGAGCTAAGGAAGATTGAAAGAAAGGTAAAAGAGTCGGGAAACACGATTGTTGTTATCAAGGTTTTTTTAAACGAACGTGGTCTTGCAAAAGCCGAGATAGCTGTCTCAAAAGGTAAAAAAGAATACGACAAGCGCGAAACCATCAAAAAGAAGGATTTTGACAGGGAGATGGATCGTTTTAGAAAGAAGTAGGATTTACTCCTAGAAGTTCGGGCTCAGCAGGTACCTTGAATAGAATTTAACGATGGTATCAACGGCCTCCCTGGAACTATCCACAATAGTAAAGATATCCAGGTCCTGAGGTGAGATATTATGCTCTTCGGCAAGCATCTCTTCCTTGATCCAGTCAAGCAGACCTTTCCAGTATTTCTTACCAACAAGGATGATCGGGAATTTCCCGATCTTCTTGGTCTGGATAAGTGTTATAGCCTCAAAAAGTTCATCAAATGTTCCAAATCCTCCGGGCAGGACAATAAATCCCTGGGCATACTTCATGAACATCACCTTTCTGACAAAGAAGTGGTCAAACGTGATAAGCTTATCAGCATCTATAAAAGCATTGGGTCTCTGTTCAAATGGCAGGTCAATATTGATGCCTACAGATTTCCCGTTCCCTCTTTTTGCACCTTTATTTGCAGCTTCCATAATCCCGGGTCCGCCTCCGGTTATCACACCATAACCTTTCTGTGTCAGCTTATATGCTATCTCCTCTGCGAGACGGTAATACTTATCATTATGATGTGTTCTTGCCGATCCAAAAATGGAGACACAAGGCCCGATACGTGAGAGTTTTTCGAAACCTTCAACGAGTTCTGAAAGGATCTTGAACACCCTCCATGAATCTGTTGTATGGATCTCATGCCAGGTCTTTTCTTCAAATGCATATTTTGTCAGTTCGTGCTGTGAGGGTTTATCAAGTTTGCCCATCTCTAAGAGTTTTTTAGGATATCAAATATAAACAAATTCTTATGGCTTCAGTTCTCCTTTAAGGAATAATCCGGTATAACTGTCAGCGCATTGCAACAGTTTCTCGGGCAGGCCGGCAAAAACAATATTTCCTCCCTGCCTGCCGCCTTCCTTGCCGAGGTCGACAATGTAATCCGCCATTTTGATCACATCCATGTTATGTTCAATTACGATCACTGTATTGCCCCTGTCGACGAGTTTATTGAGTACATCAAGAAGCACTCTCACATCTTCAAAATGGAGCCCTGTTGTCGGTTCATCCAGGATATATAAAGTCTTACCTGTATCTCTTCTGGAGAGCTCTGTCGCAAGCTTTACACGTTGTGCCTCTCCTCCCGAAAGTGTTGTCGACTGCTGCCCAAGCTTTATATACCCGAGTCCGACATCATGCATTGTCTTTATCTTGTGATATATAGACGGAACATTTACAAAGAATTCAACCGCATTGTCAATCGTCATCTCGAGTACGTCACTTATATTTTTTCCCTTGTACTTGACTTCCAGTGTCTCCCTGTTGTAGCGTTGTCCGTTGCATTCGGTACAATGGACATATACATCAGGAAGGAAATTCATCTCAATAGTCCTGACACCGGCTCCCTCGCAGCCTTCACAACGGCCTCCCCTTACATTGAAGGAAAACCTCCCTGCACCGAATCCCCTGATCTTTGCTTCTGAAGTCTGCTCGAAAAGCTTTCTGATATCAGTGAATACACCGGTATATGTTGCCGGATTTGATCTTGGTGTTTTTCCTATCGGCGCCTGGCTTACTTCGATTACTTTATCGAGATGTTCGAGCCCGCGGATCTCTTTATATGGAAGAGGCGTTCTCCCTGAATTATGGAACCTCTTTGCGAGGGCCGGGTGAAGGGTCTGGTTGATCAATGAAGATTTGCCGCTTCCCGATACTCCCGTTACACAGATAAAGGTGCCGAGTGGGAGGATAACATCCACATTTCTAAGGTTATGACCGGATGCGCCTGTCATCATCAGAAATTTTCCATTGCCTTCCCTCCTTTTCTGAGGAATAGAGAACTTCCTTTTGCTGTTAAGATAGCTGGAAGTAAGTGTGTTAAATTTCTTTATTTCATCAGGTTTGCCCTGTGCGACAACCAGGCCTCCGTGCAATCCCGCTCCCGGACCCATGTCAATAATATGATCTGCTGAGATGATCATCTCCTTGTCGTGTTCAACCACTATCACAGAGTTACCCGAATCCCTGAGCTGTTTCAGTGCACCTATCAGCCGCCTGTTGTCGCGCTGGTGAAGACCGATGCTGGGTTCATCCAGAATATAGAGAACGTTAACCAGCTTCGATCCTATCTGTGTCGCAAGCCTTATTCTCTGGCTCTCTCCTCCGGAAAGAGTCCTTGAACCACGGTTCAAGGAAAGGTAATCAAGTCCCACCTCCAGCAAAAAGCTAAGCCTGGATCTTATCTCTTTTAATATCTCTGAAGCAATTTGCTTCTGCTTCCCGGTCATTTTCTCCTCTGCATGTTCCAGAAAACCGGACAATTCTCTGATATCCATAGCTGAAAGTTCTCCAATATTCTTATCAGCGATCCTGAACCAGAGTGATTCTTTCCTCAACCGTGTGCCATTGCATTCGGGACATACATCATACTGAACATACTGATCCTTGATCCTTGTGCTATTTTTCTTGCCGTTTATAGCTTCCAGGTTGCCTACAAAATTTACAACTCCTTCAAAAGTCAGGAAGTAGTTTGATGTCATTCCGAGAGGTGTGTTCGATAATTTAAGAACCTCATCAGAGCCATACAATACCTTATTGAGAGCCTCTTCCGGGATCTCTTTAACAGGTGTATCAAGAGTGAATCCGTTCTTTTCAGCTATAGCTTCAATCTGCCAGAATATCCATACGTTACGGTACTTCCCGAGGGGTTCTATCCCGCCTTTTCTTATGCTCAGATCCCTGTCAGGTATCAGTTTCTTCTCATCGATGCTTGAGATCTCTCCCAGTCCGTTGCAATGAGGACATGCACCCTGGGGTGAGTTAAAGGAAAAAGTATGAGGTGCCGGCTCATTGTAGGATAATCCTGTAACCGGGCACATCAGGTGCCGGCTGAAGTATCTTGGCTCTTTTGTATCGGCTTCCAGCACCATCATTAAACCGTCGCCCTGTTCGAGCGACATCTCCACCGAATCCCTGAGCCTCTTGTCAGCTATATCACCTACTCTGAATTTATCGACAATAAGCTCAATAAAATGAGTTTTATATCTGTCTAGTTTCATGCCCGGGACCAGTTCCCTGATCTCGTTGTTTATCCTGACATTAAGAAAACCCTTTCTTCTGAGCTGCTCGAACAGCTCCTTGTAATGACCTTTCCTCCCTTTGACTACCGGCGCCAGGAAGAAAACCTTTTTCCCTGAAAAGCGGGTTTTAACCAACTCGATGATCTGATCATCAGTATATTTTATCATTTTCTCACCCGATGCCCAGGAGTATGCATCAGCAGCTCTTGCATAGAGAAGCCTCAGGAAATCATAAATCTCTGTTATTGTACCGACTGTTGATCGTGGATTCTTGTTTGTAGTTTTTTGTTCTATCGAAATGACAGGGCTTAGTCCGGTAATCTTGTCGACGTCTGGACGTTCCATCCCGCCCAGAAACTGACGGGCATATGCAGAAAGAGTCTCCATGTAGCGTCGCTGCCCTTCAGCATAGATCGTATCGAAAGCAAGTGAGGATTTCCCACTGCCGCTCAGCCCAGTAATAACAACCAGCTTATTACGAGGAATACTGACATCAATATTCTGCAGGTTATGAACACGTGCACCGAGCACTCTTATTTCATCGCTCATTTTAGTCACCGCTCCTCATTCCTTCAGCAGGGATCTTTATTGTGTAAACCTTACCCGGTTTTGGTGTCAGGTAAGGTTTTCTGAGCCATGGATTCAGGAATTTCAGGAGTTTATAGTTGGTTCCAAATTGCTCTGCAAAATGCGAAAAATCGGTTATCGCAGTATCGACCTTCACTTCATTGTAGTTCAAAGGAGGATAGAGTTCCTCCTTCCCTATCCCGAATCCGTATTTTTCAGGATCAGAAATGACGAGCTTGTAGGCTACTGCCCTGAAAATATATCTGGCTGTCTCCTCTGACAGCAGGAGATCATAATAATTAGTTTGTCTCTGGATCTCTATCTGCTCATCAAGAGCTGCTCTTCCCCCGTTATAGGATGCTGCTGCCAGCGTCCAGTTCCCATATTTCTCATACGATTTTCTGAAATAATCGCAGGCAAACTGAGTAGATTTTTCAATATCATATCGCTCATCGACAACTGTATTAATTTCCATTCCCTGTTCCTTCCCCGTTGCCTCCATGATCTGCCAGAGACCTGTTGCACCTGCCGGCGAGATCATATTGCTGTATTCACTTTCAGCGGCAGCCAGGTATTTGAAATCATCAGGGATATTATTCTGCTTCAGTATTTTTTCAATAACCGGGAAATAGCGGTTCGCCCTTTTAATTATCAGTATTGTTGAAGAATGCCTGTATGCACTTGTCAGAAGCTCACGTTCAAGACTCTCCCTGGTATCAAAATTATCAAGCGGCATCTTTTCACCTGCAAAAGTGACATTATCCGGGAGCTTGTAAGTCTTGTTGGAAATAATAGTGTCGGATACAAATCCGCTGAGAGAAGGATTATTGAATCCCCTGAAGCCTCCCGCCACGGCAAATATTGCCAGCAAAGTTCCTGCCAGCAGAATTGCGGTCACAATTGTTTTTTTCCTCGAAATTAACATTATATAAGGGTGGTTAAAAATAAAATGCAAAGGTAAGAAATTTACACCTCATAAATTAGCGGGAACAAGGCAAAATAAGAAGGGAATGGGAAAATAGTGCAGGACAGAAATCAGAATTTATAGGAAATGCCTGAGAAGATCCCAAATGAATATGGGTGACCGCCAACTCCTTCCATACTGTTGAATGGATTCAGGAAATACCTGAAGGTGGGCTCAAGATTGAGGGAAAGATTTCTGGAAAAACTGTATTCCATTCCCATACCGAGGGAACTGCTGAAGGTCAATGTATTCAGACCTCCGGTTTTTCCAACTTCATATCTTGATCCATCCAATGAAGTATAGACAGAATTGTTAACGAGAAGGTTTGATGATAATCCTCCGATAATGTTAAAATCGATTGCCCGGTCAATGAGCTTATATCTCAAGATCAGGGGAAGTTCAAGGTAACTCAGGTTCTGCCGAAGCGAACTGTTAAGATATTCAAGGCTTGCTTTTGTCGGATCGAAGGAACTGTTGTCGAAATGTGCAGCCAACCGCGTGTCTGAAACATTATCAATAAGATAAATATCAGAATTATCGGTATGAACTGTCCCGGTGGTAGTTTGCACCTCAAAATTGCTGTTACCTTTTACCTGGTCATAACTATTAAATCCTCCATAGGCTGTGATGCCTGACAATTCATTCCCATAAGAAGAATAATAAAGCCCTGACTGAACACTCAACCTCCTGCTTACCTTATATGACAAGGCAACACCTCCGGCATATGATACGATAGGTTGTTCAACTGATCCAAGCTGACGCGTTTCTTCATTAGTCCCGGACTGGATTGTAGAAAGATAAGTAGGAGAAACAAGAGCGGCAATTGTCCA
>JALONV010000054.1 GCA_025454755.1 Bacteroidales bacterium
TTGCCTAAATCCTTCTTAATAATATTTTCAAAACGCGTTGTCGAAATATATCTGTCAGCCAAAATCCTGTCTTCATTAAGGAAATTAAAAACGCCATATGAAGAAGGCGCTTCCTGAGCTTCTTTATATGTTTTTATCTCTCTGATTGTCATGTCGATATTTTTTTCTTTAAGTATGGGCCCTACTTCCTCAACGAATCGTGCCACCCAGGGACATTGTCTGGAGTATTTTAATTGGAGTCCTTTATGCAATTCCAGGGCAGGGACTGCTGTTTTGAAAAAAGGCTTATCGGCTTCCCTGAAGGGTTTATACAAGAGCTGGTCACTCCCGGATTCTTCAACAATTCTGTACCCGTTTTTTTTAAAAATTTCCTTATTTGCCATAAAAGGCCCGTCGCTGGTCATAACCGCCACGCCATTCATTTCCGATGCATCTTTTTCAACTTCCCAAATTAATTTACTGCCCAGGCCCTGATGCTGATATTTCTTTCCATTTGTCCAGATACAATGGATAAACATATAACCTTCGGCACCAACAGCTCTCCAGCAATGTTCTCCGGGAACATATTCAATAAATCCTTTCGGACCTTTCTCACCATCAATATATAGCAACTTGATTTTCAGTCCTGTTTTAAACTGCTCCTTAAGCCAATCAATTTTAAGGTTATATGTCTTGTTTTTCGGATTGATAAAACATATTACCCCCGGATGTTCACTTAAATTCGCAGCATTAACCTCAATAATTTTTATTTCCAGGGCCATGAGTCAGGATTTTTTTAAAATTTATACTGTTTCAACCAGATAAACCAAAATAATACAAATTTATGAAGTATGAAACAATCCCCCCTGTTTTATTAGCTTCCCTTGCACTTTGCCCACTTTTTTCATTCTTGCATTAGTGGCAGAAAAACAGCCACGAATGCTCTAATGACTCTGATTCAACATTCTTGCATTAGTGGCAGAAAAACAGCCACGAATGCTCTAATGACTCTGATTCAACATTCGTGCATTAGTGGCAGAAAAACAGCCACGAATGCTCTAATAATTCATATATTAGTAAATTCTATTGTTTTAATCATGAGCGAACTTATATACAAGGAAGAGTGTTTTTCTATCATCGGGAAATGTTTTGAAGTTCATAATAATCTAGGGGCTGGATTCCTCGAGATTGTTTATAAAGATGCTCTTGAATATGAATTCAGAAAAGCCGGAATCCCTTATGAAAGAGAAAAAGAATATTTAGTTCGTTACAAAGAGGTAATACTTCCACATAGATTCTTTGCAGATTTTGTGGTTTACGATAAGATAATTCTTGAGATAAAAGGTGTTTCAGGGATCGCAGATGAGTTTATTGCCCAGGCTATTAACTATCTAAAAGTATCAGGTAATAAACTTGCACTTATAGTTAATTTCGGAGAGTTGAAACTTTACTACAAAAGGATTGTCTTATAATCTCAGGTTGATATCAGGTTCATTTGTTATTTGTGCATTAGTGGCAAAAAAATAGCCACGAATGCACTAATGACTCTGATTCAACATTCGTGCATTAGTGGCAAAAAAAATAGCTACAAATGCCCTATGATTTATTAAGGGATTGTTATTGCATTCCTTAAGAATAACCAGATGTGGTTGCCTTTGCCCTATAAGAAATTTTTCTGCAAAACCACCAGCGATCATTTCCACATGGCGCCCAATGATCCTTGAGGCACGGTCACCGGATTCAGTGCTATAAGTCTTACTGATTTTATCAACCCGGCATCTGGACACAACCGGTTACCTGCAATAATGGAAGCCCTATTAATCCTGCTGCTGCAGATATTTTGATCATAATTTCGAAAATGATTCTTCATGAACAACTTGCCTTCGACATCAAAATGCCGCAATCTGATTTTCAATTAACCTTTTCTATCTCAACATAAAAGGGAAAAAACCTTTTACCTCCTTTCAGACAGAACGGCACAAAATCGCACTCTAATGCAGGAAGGTAAACATTTTTCATTTCAATCAAATCAGTATCATTGTTATCACAATCCATCTGGTTTATAAAAGTCCCTGTTTCGACCATCATTTTACCGCCTGAGGGAACCGGCCTGATGAACTTAAACCTGAGGTTATAATTGCCTTCATTGATCTTCACTCTCCATAATCCATATATCTCTTCCTGTTCCCAGATGCCCCATTGTCCGTCAGCGTCGTTCCTGTTCAGTATAACGGGGTTTTCATGAACGCTGCCAATTTCGATATGTGGCTTTTCGACAAGGTTCTCCGAACCAGCCAATTCCCTGAATTTCATATCAAGTTCTTTCTTCATTTCAGCTGCCCTGTCAGGGTGTTCTTTTACAATATTGTTCTGTTCAAACGGATCCTGTTCGATATCAAATAGTTCAAATTTATCTGCGGACGCATTATAATTTGTATTCCCAACGAGCTTATACCTGCCTTTCTGCAGTGCAATGTTGGAATAGAGTTCCGGGGAGTGTCTCGTCCAGTAAAAGAAAATAGTCCTGTTCTCTTCTGATCTCTTACCTTCTATGAAAGGCAGGAGACTTATACCGTCAATTTTCCTATCGGCAGGTATTCCTGCCTGACAAATACCGGCAATTGTAGGAAGTAGATCAATGTTAGCTGCAGTTGCATCAATTTCAATATTGCTCTTTTTTAATGCCGGATATCTTATCCAGAATGGAACCCTGACACCTCCGCAGTAAACGGAAGATTTCAATCCGCGCATCCCTGCGTTGTAACGACTTTGCTGGGGACCGTTATCAGTCATGAAGATCACAACCGTTTTTTCTGCGATTTTGAGTTCATCCAGTTTTTTAAGGAGCCTGCCCACGTTATCATCGATATTAGTGACCATGGCATATACTCTTCTTGCATCCTCCTTGTCCTTTTCGGTCATCTGCGGGAAAGGTCTCCCATCGTTTTCAAAACCTGCAGAAGGATCTATATTCCTGTAAATTCTATAATACTCCTCCGGCACCTGTAATGGTGTGTGAGGAGCATTAAAAGCAAGGTAGCAGAAAAAAGGCCGGTTTTTATTCTCTTCTATAAACCTAATCGCTTCACCGGCAAAAATATCTGTGCAGTACCCATTGTATCTCTGTTGTTTACCGTTATGCCACAGCACAGGGTCGAAATAGCTGCTGTCGTTGCGGGGCCAGGTTGTAAAATCGCCCGGCTGTCCCATTCCTCCGGTAAGGTGCATTACCGATTCATCAAATCCCTGGTCAACAGGGCGCATCGGGTAATTATCTCCGAGGTGCCATTTTCCGAAATGACCTGTTGTATAACCTGATGATTTCAGAACTTCGGCAATTGTCACTTCCGATGAAGCCATCATGGCACCGCCGTTGTAAGTATCTCTTACTCCGGTCCTCAGGGAATATCTTCCGGTCATTAATCCGGCCCTTGTAGGGGCAGAGACCGGGCAGACATAAAAATTATTGAAGCGGATACTCTGCCTGGCGAGATTATCCAGGACAGGGGTTTTGACATGAGGATTCCCGGTGAAACCGAAATCGCCATAACCCTGGTCGTCGGTAATGATAAGGATGACATTCGGTTTCGACTGTGTCTCAGCGGAAAATGTTGATATCCCTGTTAATCCTGCCAGAAAAAAGCCTGACTTAAGAAAGCGTTGAGTGGTTCTTGTAATGAACATATTTTTATTCTTGTCTTAGTTTACTGAATAAACCGGAAATTTTTGGCATCCACATAGGAACCTCTTTCATAGCTGCCACTTTCAATTTATCAATGCGGCCAGTGCTGCACCTGCCAGGCTTGATTGGGGAACCTCTGTGAACTTGTAATACCTTTCGAGTTCACCACTAAGATATTCTCTGAAGTATTTTTCAAATAATGGTTTTAAGCTATGTAATTTATAGAATGCGGTCCCTTCTACAGTTATCAGTATTGGTCTGTCCGGTGACTTCCCTTTATTTGTTTTAAGCAATACAGCAGCAAGGTTGGCACATACCATCTTTGCAGCCCGATCAATAATAGTTATAGCGATTTTGACGGAGTTCTCTTCGTCTGCACCTCCGGATATACATTCAGCGAGTGGCCCTCGTTCTGATAAATTATTGTTCAGGTAATTACTGACTTCTTCTGTTGATAATTCACTCAATAACATAAGGTTTGAAGCCGTTCCAACCGAAAAAACATCTTCTGATGCTGCTCTTTTAAGTGCAGTGAGACACAGACCTCCTAAATAGCCTCCTGAAATCATTTTTTCAAATGTATACTCTCCAGGATTAACTGTAGTATTATCAAATTGAATATCAATATCAGTTCTTGTGGCCTTGCCAAAATTGCCCGATTCAATATTAATAATCTGGTTCTTACCCGGGTCAAGATCAGGCTTTTTAATGATGTTCCTGTTGCTTTCGATATAGCAGGTATTTGTTCCGGTACCAAGGATATAGCCAATAAAAGAATCGTAGGACTTTCCAAAAGAGGCTGATTTTCCGGCAAGCAGGGTAGCTACCGTATCGTTGAGCAGAACAATCTGTTTATGAGGCATTTTAAGTGTCTGGAGAAGGTTTTTACCTATCAGCTGGCCAACCACCCCTGGTGCCTGCACCTCCTTGCAAAACTGAAGGAGCCTGCCGTCCCTGTCAGGTAGAATCTCCGACGGATATGAGAAACAGAATCCGATCCTGTCACATTTTTCTGCAATAGGTTTCACATAGCCTGCAATTGTACTGAAGAATTCTTCTTTTGATATTTCTCCGTCAATTCCTGGCATCCTGGCATTTACCACATCACTTATTTCAAGATTGCCAAGTTTGTTGAACTTCACAATAGCGGCCCTGAAATTAGTTCCGCCGGCATCTATTGCTACCACAGGAACTTCAATAAGAAACTGATTGTCACCTTCAATATAAGTCGGGATCATGCGCAGAGAGCTATCAGATCCTTCCAGCCCCTTTTCCATATCCAGGGTTATAACATCAACTAACTTCTGTAAGTCAATATCAACCGACCTTATTTTATGTTCTTTGAGAAAAATATTAACGTCTTTCATAATACAACTAAATTTCTTAAATATAATGATAATTTTAATTACCCGGTATTGTTTAAAACTGTCACTCATTTCATAATTTTATTGGCAATATTAAAAATCATCGATAACTTTATAGTAATATTCCTGAGAAAAAATAAAACAGATAATATGATTACTGTAAAAGAGCTTGCAAAAATGATAGACCATTCTATACTTAATCCGGTAATGACAGATGTCGACCTGATAAGAGAGTGCGGTGTAGCAAAAAAATACCATGTAGCTTCAGTATGTGTTAAACCATATGCTGTGAAGAAGGCTGTGGAACTGCTAAAAGGATCAGATGTGGAAGTGGGTTGTGTAATTGGCTTTCCTCATGGAAACAGCTCTACTGCTGTTAAGGTATTTGAAGCAGAGCAGGCTTGCAATGACGGCGCAACCGAAATTGATATGGTAATAAATATCGGCAAAGCCCTGGGCGGTGACTGGGAGTATGTGGAAAAGGAGATAAAAGCTGCTACTGACACATGCCATCTGAAAAGAGCCATTATTAAGGTGATATTTGAAACCGATTATGTTAAAAAAGATGAAGATAAGATCCGGCTATGTGAGATTTGTACAAAGGTTGGTGTCGATTTTGTAAAAACATCAACCGGGTATGGGTATGTGAAACAACCAAATGGCGACTACAACTACAAGGGTGCTACTATTGACGATGTTAAACTGATGCGAAAGCATTCAGGACCAAAGGTTCAGGTAAAATGTGCAGGAGGTGTAAGGACACTTGATGATCTGCTGAAAATGAGAGAAGCCGGGGCAATACGGTCAGGTGCGACTGCTACTGAGGTAATGCTTAATGAAGCTTTACATCGATTCGGAACAACCGGATAATTTTAACAACATACTTAATCCATATTCCCCTCCTGCTTAAGTGAGGATCAGGAAACAAAGTAATTCATAAAACCGAGATTGATCGAGATCATTGGTGCGAGAGGAGTCGGAAAAACAACGCTTACGCTTCAGAAAGCAAAGCTGCTCAACGCAATGAAGCCGAATCAGGCTGAATAGCATACTGAACGTTGTCATTGAAACGGATATCCCGTCAGTATCGGATATTTCGTTTGAAAACGGAATTTCAAACCGGATCCCGCTCTGGCTGTTTGGATTTCTGTATTAATTGTCGGAAACTGAAACTTACGGAACGCTTTTTATAAGGAATGCTGGTTCCTGAACATCTCTTCATAATGAGGCATCGGATCAAAAATGCCTCCGCCTGTTTTATAGAAATCCTTCCCGAGTTCGTAAACTCCATCATTTACCTTAACCCAGGGAGCATTCCTGCGCGGATGATATTCCATCATCCTGTCCCAGTTCTGGTAATTCTGGTGACCATTGCTCTCAACCAGACCCAGGTTGCCTATACCCGGAAATGATGCAAGCCTTGCGGCAACATTCTTGTTCCATTCAACGAGCACCGGATTAACGGTGAGGTCTGTACAAAAGCATGGGATATCACGTTCGTAAGCCGCCTGTGCGATCTTCATAGTCATGCTGAGAGTTTTTGCTATTGCCTTCAGAGCCATAGCTTTATATCCCATTTCAATTCGTTTCACTGCATCTTCGACAGTATGTGCGCTTTCGTCGGAAGCAAGTCTGACCGGGATATCACTGACATCAATTTCCAGTTCTTCGGCAAAGGGTTCTTCAATTATAACGATCTGTTCAAAGGCTCCTATGCTTTTTGCATGGTCGAGCAGTCTGAGAAGTGTCTCTTTGCTCTCGTAACGCCCGTTGGCATCAAAGTAATAAGGTAACTTCCCGTTTTTGATATATGGAGTTTTAACATACCCGATAGCCTGATGAATAGCAGTCATCCTTTCCTTATCTTTCTCCAGCATCTCTTCCTGTGTCCCCGGCTGTCCGATCTTTATCTTCATAAAAAAGTATCCCTGGTCTGTTGCGGCTTTGATCTCATTTATAGGAATTGTATAATCCATCAGAGGGATTCCTGCTGCTTTTTTATGATGATGGGATAGCGCGGGTTTGCAGGCTTCAGGTATTATTTCATCGAAGGTTGTGATGCCGTTTTCCCTGGCAAAGAGAATCCATGCGGCATTATCGACGCCCACAAGCGAATTGAGGGCGAATGTTTTCCGGAGCTGTGGATTGGAGGTAATCTTCTTTCCATATTCGTAAACTTCCGGTAGTATATTGTCGAGCAATTCAACAGGACTGGTAAACGTCTGTCCGCTGACAAGGCGGAGGGCCCTGTCGGTGAGTGAATACATTAAGGCATTGCCGGAACTTTCAGAATGGTTAGCAAACACCTGTGTATCGGACCACAGAACACTTTGAGTTCCAAGCCCGATCGAATGTGTCCCGGAACCGCTTTGCATATAAGATATGGCCTGCCATATCTCCTTCATATAACCTCCCTTGAATCTAAAAGGCCTTATAAGCGGCTCTGTTTCAAAACGAAGTCCTGTTTTTAGAATGGTTATCTTTTTAAGTTCCGGTCTCGAACAACCTTTCAGCAGCAAATCAGCAGGTGAAGCAAGAACTGCGGCTCCTGCTGCCATGAGGCTTCTCTTTATGAATTTTCGCCGTGTAGTCTTCTTTTCTCTCTTCATATTTAGGTTGATTTTATTTCTATTCAGGCTGCTGTTCATCAAGAACCTGAAGTTTATAGAGCCTGTTCTCAAGGATCCTGGAATACTCCCTGGCCTGCCTTATATTATAGTTGGTATATGATTTCTGAACCCATTTGAGGGCTTCAGAAACATTGCCATTTATCTCATTTATTATCCCCATGTTATAGTATGCCCTGCCTGCAACTTTGCTCTTTGGATTGCTTGTTTCCTTTTCCCAGAGAAGCCCTGCTTCATCCCACTGATCCATCTGTGCCTTGCGTTTTGCTATCTTGAAATTATTTGTGCCCTTTACAAAATAATCACGGTAGACGCGGTTCCTGAATGGAATGATCCTCAAAGCATAATTATGACCTGCCTTATTGCTGACATCAATGATAGCCTCTTTCCTTCCAATAAGCCCAGCAACGGCGACCAGCGGGGTGGGTCCCTTGCCTGAGAATACTACAGACTGGAGATGGTTGAACTCGTCGACGATCTGCCCGTTTACAGGATCATAAATTCTCCAGCCGCTCTTTACAATTGTCTCCATATTAGCCTGATGTACTGCAGTCGGAATATTAACACCGAAGACCTCTTTACTGCCTGTTTCAGTAACATTATAATTCAGTTTTGTGTTTGTATCGTAATATTCAAGAGCAAAAAGAGCGTCGGTGCCTGTCTCTTTACAGATCTTATTCACTATATCCCAGGAAAGCGGAACAGGGAATATTCCGAGCTTAGGTGTCCTGAAGTCAATATCGCTGAGGGTCTTAACCTCGTCAAAACGGGCATTATTCATAAGCTCTTCTGACAATCCTTTTATTGCCTGCATCGCGCCGTCCTTGTCGAGGTCGACGCCCTCGAGCGACAATGCTTTGTCCAGAACATCGAGGATCCTGGTCTCGTCGGTGGCCATGCTTCTGTTTATTACACCTACCTTTTTGATATCCTGCGCGATCGTCACCGGTGCCGGCTCGATCACATTCATGTAGAGCTGGTTCGTCTTGCAGGACACCAGCATTATCAATGCATATATCAGTGTTATAAGCTTTTTCATGACATTTATATTTTATGTACTCTATTATCTGGTTCCTCGGTTCTCGGTACTCGGTACTCGGTTTTTTTCTCTCTCTCTCGCCCTCTTTCTTCTGTCTTCGGTCTTCTGTCTTCGGTCTTCGGTCTTCGGTCTTCTAAATCCTTTCAACCCTTATATTCCTCACCGCTGCCATGGTATACCACGAGGTTATGCCAAAGGGTTTTGAGAGTTCCACCTCGGGGCGTATTGACAGCATCTTATCTCCTATCGCAAAATCAACGACAACTTCATCGTCGATCAGGGCTTTTATGGTGTCTTCCCTAACCATAAGGCAAATTCTGTACCAATGATCAGTTTCGAACTTCATCAGTCTGGTTGTCTCATTTTCTGAAGCATCCTTTTTATCAATGCTGCTTAGGCCTACGACAGTGCCGCCCCAGCCTCCTATTATTAATGTACATGGATCTTTACTGACAGGGAATGTCATGCCGCAGAAGAAATCGTTGCCCGCGACGCGTTTTGCCTCAAGTGATACTTTATAATTCATCTCCGGGAATGCTTTCTTATAAGTGATTCCTGTGCAACCCTCTCCCATTCCAAGGATTATAGCACCTCCCGATACATAAACAGGTCCCTGCGGACCGAAATTGGTAATCTCCCAGCCGTCAAGGGTTTTGCCGTTGAAAAGATATGTAGTGTCGATTGCCGTTACCTCAGAAATATTTGGATCCGTTATGCTCTTCTCCTTATTCTTCCTGCCGGTGCAGTTAATAAGGATGGCAGCTGCGGCAACAATGGAAACAATCCTGAAACAATCCATTTATAAAGAATTAAGCTTCAGGTTTTTTAAGTTCGCGAAGTGATGTATCAATTTTCCCCAGGTCAGGCAGAGCATCCCTGGAATCGGTAGATCTCAGCTGTTCGAGTTTTCTGCCGGCAGGTTTTATCCGGCTGTCCCATGATCCGACAGCATCGTTGTAGCTCTTAATAGCTGATCTCAATCCTCCTCCTATCTTGTCGAGATGACCTGTGAAAACAGTTACCCTGTCGTAGAAATCAGTTGCAGCTTCCATTATCTGAAGAGCGTTCTGGGTTATATTATGCTGTTGCCAGGATAATGCAACTGATTTAAGAACAACAATCAAAGTAGTAGGTGTAGTGAGTATAATTTTATTGTTCATTGCATCCTGAAGAAGAGTTTTATCTGCCATAAGTGCAACATTCAACGCAGATTCAACTTCCATATATAATACTACAAAGTCGGGGGTGTTGGGGAACTGAGACCAATACTGCTTCCTGCTGAGCTTAATTATATGATCTCTCAGGTCCCTGGTGTACTTTGCAAAGAGCAGATTTCTTGAGGTCTCATCATCTGTCTCAAGAGCCTGCAGGTAAGAATCGAGAGGTAATTTTGAATCAACCACCACATGGCTGTTTCCCGGTAATTTAATAATCATGTCAGGCTTCAGTATTGAATCTTCACTTTCAGTATAAACCTGTTCTATAAAGTCACAATGAGCCGACATTCCTGAGAATTCGACAGCCCTCTTAAGTCCGATCTCCCCCCACTTGCCCCTGACTCTCGGATTTCTCAGGGCATTAACCAGGGCCACAGTCTCTTTCTGCAAAACAGAATTTGTGTTTTGTAAATTTGAAAGCATCTCCGTGACCTGCCCGAAAGTTTTCTGAGAACCACTTTCAAGCTCCTCAATCCTTTTTTTATAACTGTCGATCGATTCTTTAACAGGTTTAAGCATCTCTTCAATTGCAGTTTTGCGCTGGTCGAGGTTGCCTTCAGATTCTTTATTCTTTGCATCAAGCTGTGTACTTGCAAGGTCAAGAAATTGCCTGTTGTTCTGAACAAGGGCATCCGATGCTGCCGATTTGAAAGTGTCGACCATTGCCTTTTTCACCTCTTCGAGGCTTTTGCCCTGAGCCTCAATCTTCTCCAGAAGAACAACATTCTGATTTTTCAGATTGGTTAATTCTTCCTGTTTATTCAGCAATGCTGAATTGTGCCGGCTGACCATGACAGATCTCACAATCAGCCAGGTAATTACGAACGTTATTATAACTGCTGAGACAATATACAGAAGGATTTCCATCAACCTGTGCCGGTATTAGTTATTTATCAAATTTAGGTGTTTTAATCATACAATCCGATAGCAAATAATAAATATCAGGGGGAAACAACTATTTTGTAAATTTGGAAACAGAAATATCAATTTATTTACTCAAAAAAATACCCTATGAACAGAATCAAATTCATTTCAGTATTCATTATTGCATGCATCTTTGCTTTCTCCTGCACCACCAAACAGGAAAAGATGGAGAAAAAACTGAGCGCTTTCATTGCCTCTTATGAAGAAAAGGCAATTCCGCTTTCAATCCAGACGGCGCTGACAGACTGGAATGCCAATATCACCGGAACTGATGCCGATCTGAAACTAAGCGAGAAAGCTTCATTTGAAGAAGAGAAATTCTATACCGGCAAGGAAGCCTTCACCGAACTTAAGGAGATCAAAGAATCAGGAGCTGTTAAGGATCCCATTCTTGCGCGACAACTTGAACTTATCTATAGTCTATACCTTGGAGGACAGGTCGATACTGCGCTGATAGCTGAAAGACTCCGCATGGAGACTGAGATAAACAAGAAGTATCTGAATTTCAGGGCTGTAGTGAATGGGAAGGATTTGGGAGACAATCAGATAGAAGATATATTGAGGAATTCCACCTCCAGTGCTGATCTGCAGACTGCATGGGAGGCACATAAACAGATTGGTCCGCTCGTGGCTGATGATATAATAAAGCTCGTTGAACAGCGAAACCTGATTGCAAAAACCCTGGGGTTCAACAATTTCCATGAAATGACGCTGAAGCTTTCGGGACAGGATCCGGCAGAGGTTACAGCAATATTCGAAGAGTTGGATAACCTTACAAGGGATGCTTTTGCCCAGCTTAAAGGGGAAATTGATGCATACTATGCCGGACGGTACAAAATAAATGCAGCTGACCTTCGTCCATGGCATTACCAGAACAGGTATTTTCAGGAGGCTCCTGAGATCTATCCTGTCGACTTTGACAAGTATTATGAAAATCAGGATCCTGCCAAACTCGCAGCAACTTTCTTTGACGGCATCGGACTCAACGTAGATGCAATTCTCGCAAAAAGCGACCTCTATGAGAAACCGGGCAAGAATCAGCATGCATTCTCAACAGATATCGACCGTGCGGGAGATGTCCGTACCCTCGACAATATAAGCCCCGACTCCTACTGGATGAATACCATTCTTCATGAGCTCGGTCATGGAGTATATTCTTATTACAATGATATGACACTTCCGTTTACTTTGAGGGATGCCGCCCATACATTTACCACCGAAGCTATTGCCAACCTATTCGGACGCATGGCCACTGATCCTTTATGGATGCAAAAAATGGGGATAATAGATGAAGCCGAGGCAAAAAAGATATCTGAGAACAGCACCAGGGCCCTTCGTCTGCAGATGCTGGTATTCAGCCGCTGGGCACAGGTTATGTACAACTTCGAAAAATCGATGTACGGGGATCCTCAGCAGGATCTCAACAAACTCTGGTGGGATATGGTTGAAAAATACCAGATGCTGAAAAACCCTGAAGGACGCAACATGCCTGACTGGGCAACGAAGATACATGTCGCCCTCTACCCGTGTTACTACCACAACTACCTTCTGGGTGAAGTGCTGGCCTCACAATTGTACAGCTACATAACAACCAATATCACTGAAAATAAATCATTCGTTGGGGAAAAATCAATTGGTGAATACCTGAAAGGCAATGTATTCATGCCGGGGGCCAGGTACTCATGGAACGATATGATTGAAAAGGCTACAGGTGAAAAGCTTACAGCAAAGTATTATGCGAAACAGTTTGTGGAATAATATATAAAGAAACTAACCACGGAGGGCACGGGTCTTCGCTTAGCTCAGACTGACACAGATAAAAGAACATGGTTACTCCGTGTTCTTCTCCGTGAAACCCGTGTAATCCGTGGTAAAAAAATAAACAGCTATGAAAAAAATACCAATTCTTTTACTTCTAATTACACTATTCATCGCCTGCACAACTACTGAAACAAAAAAAGCTTCGGCAGACTCTGAAGGTTTAATAAATGAAACAATTATTTCAGCTGTGGTCGATGCTGTCAAGTCCTCACAGCCAGCGGCAGATCAGGCTCTTCTCGGAAAGGGAGTAAAACATGCCGCGTCACTTTGGAGGGCAGAAGATGGATCAGCTTCAGATTTCACAGAATTTGTAAAGACTAATTACATTGCAGATCGTACAAAAAGAAAAGTAATCTTCAATAAGATTAGCAGCTACTTCGAATCGATCTATGGCAACTTCAATGAAGTATCCATGGATCTTAAAAAGATACTCGATGAAGATGCCGGAGAGATTGATGAGGTAGACCGCATGTTCGGAAATTACTCTGTAGGAGCTCATCTTCAGGATGATTTTTACGGGAACAAGATCGCCTTCATTGTAGCGCTCAACTTCCCCTACTACACCCTTGCAGAAAAAGAACAGCTTGGTCCCTCATGGAGCCGCGAAGAGTGGGCAATGTCCCGTATGGGCGATATTTTTGTCGCCCGTGTGCCTGCAGATGTAAACCAGGTTTTTGACGCAGCACTGGGTGATGGCGAGATGTATATTGCGGAATACAACATACACATGGGACATCTGCGCACCGATGACGGGCGCCAGCTGTTTCCTGATGAAATGGTTCTTTTATCACACTGGAACCTCAGGGATGAGCTTAAGGCAGATTATACCGACAGGCAAAATGGACTTGAGAAGCAGGAAATGATCTTAAAAGTTATGGAGCGGATCATCAACCAGGATATTCCAAAGGTTGTTATAAACAACCCTGAATATGAATGGGCTCCATACTCAAATAAAGTCACAAAAGCAGGCACAACTGTGGTAGCAGAAGCTGAACCTGACAAACGTTACCAGCTCATACTGAACATCTTCAAAGCTCATCAGGCTGTCGATAAGTATTTTCCGGAAATGAACACTGCGATCCTCCGTAAGTTCTCCTGGGAAATGGAAATTGCCCAGCCTGAGGTGGAAGAGCTTTTTGACACATATATGAAGTCGCCCCAGCTTAAGAGTATTGCTTCAATCATAAGGGAAAGACTTGGCCGCGACCTTAAGCCGTTCGATGTATGGTACGACGGATTCAAGTCACGAAGCAGTATCCCTGAAGAGCTGCTTACATCAAAGACATCTGCACTCTATCCGGGTCCTGATGCCTTTGAGGCAGGTATGCCTGCAATCCTGGTGAAGCTGGGATGGAGCCCTGAAAGGGCGAAATATCTCGCCGGCAAGATTGTTGTCGATCCTGCAAGAGGGTCAGGTCATGCTGCTGGTGCGGCAATGAAGGGATCACTATCTCATTTGCGTACCCGCATATCAGAAAAAGGAATGGATTACAAGGGTTATAACATTGCTGTTCACGAGTTCGGGCATAATGTAGAGCAAACTATTTCACTTTATGATGTAGACAATTACATGATGTCAGGCGTTCCGAACACAGCCTGCACAGAGGCAATGGCTTATGTCTTCCAGAGCCGCGACCTTATTCTGCTGGGAATGAAAGATGAAAATCCGGAAAAAGTGAAGATGGAGACTCTTGATGCTGCCTGGGACCTTATGGAGATAATGGGTGTCGGGATGATAGAGATGAGAGTCTGGAAATGGCTGTATGAAAACCCGGGAGTCACCGCTGCACAGTTTAAAAAGAAGATGATAGAAACTGCAGTTGAAGTCTGGAATGAATATTTTGCACCAGTTATTGGTGTAAAGGACTCGCCGCTTCTCGCCATTTATTCACATATGGTGAATACGCCGCTTTACCTGCCGAATTACTCATACGGACGTATTATACATTTCCAGGTCGAAGAGTATCTTCAGGGCAAAAACCTCACAGCGGAGCTCGACCGTATTTTCAAGCAGGGACGCCTTACACCGCAGCAGTGGATGATGGGGGCAGTCGGGTCGAAGATATCGACACAGCCGCTGCTGAACAAATTGGATGAGGTTTTGAAATGACAAACCCCCGTCCCACTTCAGTGGGACTGCCCCCTAAAGGGGGTTGAAAAGGAGGCCAAAATAGTATTATTATAAATGATAACCAGCCCCCCTTTAGAGCCTGTCCCGCGAAGCTTTAGCGTAGCGGGAGGGGTTGGGGGGGGTAAAAAAGGAATTATGAAAATCAAACTAAATGATCACCCCACTTTTAATAAAGAGTGGAACAAAGAGAAGCTCAAGGCAAAAACTGAAAAGATACTTGAGCGTATCGGAGAGCTGCAGAACAAAATGTACGCAGAGAATAAGCACAGCCTGCTAATTGTTCTTCAGGGGATGGATGCTTCTGGAAAAGACGGCGTGACAAAAGGGCTGCTGAAGTATTGCAATCCTGTAGGATTCAGCACCTTCAGCTTCAAGAAGCCGACAGATGAAGAGTATGCCCACGACTTTCTCTGGAGAGTCCATAAGCAGGTTCCGGGAAAGGGAGAGACAATGGTTTTCATCCGTTCTCATTACGAGGATATTCTTGTTCCTGCTGTAGGAAAATACATTGCTCCCGACACTATAGCGCGTCGTTATAAAATTATAAATGAGTTCGAGCAGGTACTGGAGCAGAATAACACCAGAGTGCTTAAATTCTTCCTCCATGTATCAAAGAAAGCGCAGGAAGAGAGACTCATGGAACGTATCGATGAGAAGGAAAAGCACTGGAAGCATAAGGATGGCGACTGGGATACACGTGAGAAATTTGATGAGTACACGGATGTTTACGAAAAGATCCTGAACACCTGCAATGAGATTCCATGGCATATTGTCCCGGCCGACAAGAACTGGCAAAAACTATATGCTGTGTCAGTTGAAGT
>JALONV010000125.1 GCA_025454755.1 Bacteroidales bacterium
TGGGTAATGTCAAGCGCCATACCGTAAAAAGTACCGGTATCGGCTGCCATTTTTGATCTTCCCACCATGTCAAGATTGATATTGACGACGGTCTTTTCCATCGGGAATACAGGATTATCAGTATAATAACGTGAACCAAGCAGACCTTTTTCCTCACCATTGACCCACGCAAAAACTATTGTCCTGAGAGGTTTCTTTTTCAGGTTTTGAAAAGCTTCGGCAATCTCAAGCAAAGCCATCGACCCCGACGCATTGTCATCAGCACCGTTATAAACTTCACCCTTTTCATTAACACCTACATGATCGAAATGAGCTGAGTATACAATGCATTCGTTCTTTAAAACCGGATCTGACCCTTCAACGATGCCTATCACATTGTAGGCCGATATTTCATCAGATTTAATAGCTGTCCGGACTGTTGCCGTAAAATCTTTGATTTCGCAGGAAACAGGTTTTCCCTGTGCAGTTATTCTTTCCTGCATTTGCTGCAGATTGAACCCAGTTGGTTTAAGGAGTGCATCTGCCGCAGTTCTTTTAATGAACATTACCTGCAGAGGCAGGTCTTCTCCCTGTTTTCCCTTAAATGACACCGAACTCTGCCCGACAAGTTCAGCCATGCCTGATTCATAGGCATCTGAGAAGCTGTTCTTTGGGTCGTATACATACAGGACGGCGGCAGGACTACGCATCATTATCGTAGCGAATTTCATGCCTTCCAGCTTTTCGCTGAATATTGTCCTGCCATCTCCTGCCTTAACTGCCTCGGGATTTCTGGTCATGATCATGACTATCTTTCCCTTGATGTCGATACCTTCAAAGTCGTTGTAGCCTGTGTTCGTATTTTCATAGCCGTATCCGGCAAATACCACATTGCCTTTGACTTCCATAGTCCCTGAAGGAGGCATAAGGCTTATCACGGAATCGGTCACCAGGATAATGTCTCCACGTGAGTCCGACAATTTTAGAAAGCTGTTCTTTCTGTCAATTTTTGTCGAAACCAGTGGTATATTCTGAAGGTAATCATCTGTTTCGGGAATTGGCTTCAGATCCAGGCGCATCAGGTTTGCCTTTATGTACATAGCTGAAATATCATTTTCAGGTGTACCGATCTCGCGTCCGGACATATCGTCGGATGCAAAGAATTCCATATATGCTTTAAGGTCGTTTTGACCGATAGCGGCCAGCCCCTCTTTCTGAGCTATGGCCATGGAAGAAAATGCCAGTATACTGAACGTAATCAGGAAGACTTTTTTCATGCTATTGGTTTTAATTTATGATATGAGATTTTTCAAAAGACGATAACCAGAATGTTTTGTTGCATTCTTCAACAAAGAAATAAAAATGAATATTGAAATGTACAGTAATTTATTATTTCCTGAAATAGAAATCTCCGTTTAACTTATTCCATTCCATCGGGGTTTGCTGATTATTGCTTAATCTTCTAACCTCCACCCGCGTCTTCATCACCACACTAAAAATGGATTGCGGGACAAGCATTTGTTTAACCAGCACTTCCGTAAACAAGCCATTGTCACCTCTGCCATCGGCAGCAGTTGCACCTTCGGAAGTGGCAAAGACGATAATCGTTCCGCTTGAAAATGAAATCTGTTTAAAGCCGGCTGTCTCTCCCCTTGACCAGGTGGCAAAAGGATTATCACGACAAGCGTCAAGTATGACGACGTTGGTATTATCAGGATATCTTTCAAATTCTTCAACAATGAAATCAACCCCTATTGCTTCAAACTTGCAATCTCCCGGTTTCTCAAGCGTGGCATCGGTGGGAATCAGGTAGTTTTTGCCATCGACCTGATTGCCATGACCTGCATAATAAAACAGAGCAACGCTATAGTCGGGTAATTTTTCATTGAACTCACGTAATGCAGACATCATATCATTTCTTGTTGCATCCAGTCTTTTAATAACATCAAAGCCCAGCTCTTCCAGTGTTGCTGCCATAAGATTGGCATCATTTACAGGATTTTTAAGAGGTGGTTTGTCAATGTACATTGAATTACCGAAAACAAGGGCAAGGCGTTTTTCTGTCAGATTTTCTTCATATTTTATTACACGCTTTTCTGATCTTGCACTGCCGGCGGCATTCATTGCTACAATATAAATACTGTTTTCTCCTTTTCTGAGCATAACTGAATTTTCCCAGTTATAAATACCTTCATCCGCTCCTGCAGCATTAAAAATATTATCTTCAGACTGAACATCTGCGTTCACATAAAGCTTAACAGATTTCAAATCGGTCGGAGACTTGATGCTGGCACTTACTATAAAACTTTCGGCTCCAACAATTGAATTGGGATTTTCAGGAGTTGCCCATTTTATTTCCGGCAGCACTGCTGAGGGATTTGTGAAATATCTTATCTCCGATTTTGCGGTGACACCGTCAATTGTTGTTGCAACAAGATAGATATTGTTCTCTCCCGGACCAAAATTCACATTCTTCTCAACAAGAAAACTTCCTGACCCATCGGGTGATGTTTTTATTTCAGTTTCTCCTTTTGATATGCCATTCAGATAAAGCAGAACGGAATTCAGCCCGGAACCAGTCTTTATATTTGCCTTTACAGTCGCATTGAATGAATCCATTGTTGTTTTCGGACCTGACGGACTGACCCATGCAATTACCGGAGCCTGGGATACAGGTTTCGGAGCAGGCTCAATTTTTTCCGGTTCAACTTTCTTTTCCTCAACTTTAGCTGCAACCTGTATCACCGGAGGTGTCTCAAACGGATTTGTAAAATACCTTATTTCCGATTTGACAGTTCCTCCGCTGTTAGTTGCCTCAAGATAAATATTGCTTTGACCAGGTTCAAATTTTACAGCTTTTTCGATAATAAAACTGCCGGGTGTATTAGGAGATGGTTTCATATCTGGTTCCCCAACAGCAACTCCATTCATATATAAGATCACTGAGTTCAAACCGGAAATAGTCTTTACCGTGGCCCTGACAATAAGATCTGCAGAGCTTAAAGTAGTATTCAGTTTCGTGGGATTTGTCCAGTTAATGACAGGCGGTGCTGCAGGAATATTCTTTGATGCCGGCTCTGATGTTTTGGGTGGTGCCTGATTTTCTGCCGCTGCAGTAACCTGTGCTGTAACAGGAGTTGTCAGACTCCGGGTATCAGATTTAGTTGTTCCTGTACTGTTGACGGCCACCAGGTATATTTTGTTTTCTCCTTCAGGAAGATTTAAAGTCTTTTCGATTACGTAATTCCCTGCTTTTTCTGTTGACGGCAAAACCTCAGCTTCTCCGGTAGACTTCCCATTAAGATACAGAACAACAGAACTTAATCCGGAATTTGAATTTACCGAAGCTGTAATATTTATCAGTGCGGAATTGAGTGTTGTTGCAGTATTTGAAGGATTAGTCCAGGTTATTGCGGGAGCAGCAGGAGGCTGGT
This sequence comes from Bacteroidales bacterium, assembly GCA_025454755.1. Taxonomy (GTDB): domain Bacteria; phylum Bacteroidota; class Bacteroidia; order Bacteroidales; family VadinHA17; genus LD21. The sequence goes on from JALONV010000125.1 coordinate 3,414, forward strand.
TTACTGAAGGAGATATGTCAGTTTTGTATACAGCCTGATCCTGTGTTGGTTGTGCAACAGGTGCGTTATACAAAGATGTTAAAAATCGTTTCTCAGATGAAGTTTCGCCCAGATTATTGGTCGCCACTATATATAGGTTATTCTCACCGGGTTTCATCTTTACGGTTTTTGTAATATAAAAATTTCCCGGAACATTTGGTGAAGGCTTCATTTCGGGTTCTCCGTACACAGCCCCATTCAAATAAATGACCACTGAATTCAAACCGGAAGTCGATCTGACAGTTGCCTTGATACTTACATCAGATGATCTCACAGTTGTACTCTGGGAAGATGGATTGGTCCACGATATGATCGGCAATCCGCTTACAGATGCCTTGTTTGAATCAGGAGTCTCCTGATTAATCAGGTATGAAAGTGATCTTGATTCAGACTTTACTGTGCCATTATTGTTTACTGCTTCAATTTGAAGATTATATTCACCGGGATCAAATTTTATTGTTTTCTCAATATAAAAACTACCTGGAGACTCTGTTAAAGGTTTCATAACTGGTTCACCGTACTTGACCCCATTAATATATAACAGGATAGAGTTTATTCCTGACGGGGATCTTACCAGTGCCTTTATGTTAACCTCCGGAGATCTAAGAGAAGTTTCTCTCCATAGCGGACTGGTCCATTGAATTGCAGGCTTCCCGGAATTTGCCTTTACTATGGAATCTAGCGATGTTATTTTAGGTTGATATAGTATATAGCGGGATTCGGAATTCACAGTACCATTGTTATTTGAAGCTTCAATATAAATAATATGTTCACCGGGTTTGAATTTGACCACCTTTTCCACTAAAAAATTCCCCGGGATAGTGGTAGAAGGTTTCATCTCAGGTTCTCCAAAATAAACTCCATTCAGGTAATATTTTACTGAATTAAGTCCTGAAGGAGACTTAATGAGGGCTTTGATATTCTCTTCCTCAGATTTAAGAAGAGTCCGCAGACTTAACGGATTCTGCCATTGTATCTTTGGCTTACCTGATTGAGCCGTTATTGTTGTGTCAGTGTTCTGTGCCAGTGCTGAACTTGCTATTATAAACATCATGGTCATCAGTAAGGTCAGCAATTTCAGATCAAAAACCTTTTTCATTTTTCTGCTGATTTATCATGAACTTAAAGTTTCACGAATCATAAAACTCTGAAATAATTATGTAAGTTACATTAAATAATGACTTT
>JALONV010000126.1 GCA_025454755.1 Bacteroidales bacterium
AATACACCAGGCAACGAGGTATGTCCCAGTATGTCAAGCGATGGAAAATATATTTTTTTCGGCAGATGGAAGGTGGGAGAACTAAATCATATTCATTGGATCTCCGCAAAAATCATCGAAGATTTGAGGCCGGATAGTAACAAAAAAAACTTTTAGAATGAAAAAACTGTCAACTATATTTTGTTTGCAAATCAGAAACTTTTTAATGGCTGTACCATGGCTCATCACCGCATGTAATCCTGCAGATCATCGGGCAACAATTTCAAAGGAAGTCCCCATGATAGCACAAACCATTAATAACTGCTTTAGCTGGGCAAAAGACAAGGATTTCAATCTCTTCTTCAATACCATAGCAAGGGATTCCAGTTTTATCAGTGTAACTCCTTATAAAAAAGTAAAGTTCGGTTTCAATGATGTTCTGAAAGATACCGCATTCTGGGCCAGCCCGCACTTTAAAGCCATCAGCCATGAGCTTCGAGACCTGCATATCCGGGTATCAGCGTCAGAAGATGTTGCCTGGTTCTTCTGCTATCTCGATGATATTAATGAATGGAAAGGTCAACCTGCTAACTGGGAAAATACGCGCTGGACCGGTGTTCTGGAAAAAAGAGAAGGAAAATGGACAATCGTCCAACAGCATTTTTCGTTTGCACATGAATAGACTAAATTTGTTTGATATGCTTGTTATTAAAAGGAATAATAAAATGACCAGATTTATACTGCTTCTTTTCTTCCTTATAATTCGTGCTCCATCATATCTCTTATCACAGGATATTATTGTTCCTGTTGAACCTTCAGAAACTTGGGCTAATAACCAGCACCAGCCTGAAAAGCTGATGGATGCTATTGGTCTGAAAGAAGGGATGACTATTGCCGATATTGGTGCCGGCAGAGGAAGGATGACCGTCTTCTTCTCAGTCAGGGTAGGGGAAAAAGGTAAAGTATATGCAAATGAAATTAATGAGACTTCTCTTCAATATCTGAAAGAAAGATGCAAAAGGAACAACATGAAAAATGTTACGACTTTCCTGGGAACGGTTGACAGCCCTTTGTTACCGGCCGGTGAAGTTGATATCGCATTTATGCTCATGACCTACCATCACCTTGAAAAACCTGTCGATATGATGAAGAATACTATTCCCTGTCTGAAAAAGGACGGCGTTCTTGTTATAGTTGAACATGATCCTGAAAGGTCTGGTGAAACCGGCAGTGAAATGACAACACTTGAAAAATTGAAAAAGGAGGCAAAGGAAGCCGGATTTGAAATTGTCAGGATCAATTCCGAACTCCTGGAAAGAGATAATTTATATTTCTTAAAACCAAAGAATTAACCACGGTCCCGAGTACTCGGGATCACGGAATTTCACGGAGTTTAACAAATCGAATCCGTGTTAATCCGTGTTATCCGTGGTGAAAAAGCTGAGTGAAACGCTCATAAAGGGTTTCTTGATAGGGTTTTACATTTCTGAAGGGTCTTATAAATACTGATAATAAATACTAACCTGATGATTATGTCAGATTTTTATCGTACAGCCGTCAGGTTTTTTGCAGCTGTTGTTCTCATTCTGGCTTTAGCCCATACAGGATGCAAAAAGGAAGACAATTACCTTGATATATATAAGTATGAAACTCCCGATCAGCTGGATGACGGATGGATAACAGAATCGCTGAGTAATGCAGGAATAGATGAAAAAGTCCTGACTGACCTTATGAACAGGATTTATGCCACACCGGAACATAATCTCCATAGTATCCTGATTATCAATAATGGCAAACTTGTATTTGAGGAATATTTTGACGGGGAGAAATTCAAGCTGGGAAAATATACCGGGGAATACGGATTTGACCGTGACGATCTTCATACACTCTGCTCTGCCACAAAAAGCTTTACCTCAGCCCTCCTGGGTATAGCTATTGATAAAGGGTATATAAGATCAATCGATGAAAAAGTATTTGATTTCTTTCCCGAAAACTATGATCTGCTCACTCTCTCCCCGGGCAAGGAGGAAATGACAATCCGTAATGTGCTTATGATGTCTTCAGGATTGCAATGGGATGATGAGTCAACCTCATACTACGATCCTGCCAATGATATGTACAAACTCTTTACTACAGGCGATCCTATGAGGTTTATACTTTCAAAGGATCTGCTGTGGACACCAGGAACGCGCTTTGCATATGAAAATTGCAATACCAACCTTATCGGAGAAATAATACACAGATCGACAGATGCAAGACTCGATTTGTTTTGTGATTCAGTCCTTTTCTCAAAGCTTGGCATAGAAACATATGAGTGGCAAAGAATCAAACCTGAAATAATATTTACTTCCGGAGATTTAATGCTTCGCCCCAGGGATATGGCGAAATTCGGGCAGCTTTTCCTCAATAAAGGTAACTGGAACAACGAACAGCTGATATCTGAAAAATGGTGCATGGAATCAACTTCCACTCAAATCAATCCGAATGATTTTTCAACCGCCTGGAGCTGGTCAGACGGATATGGTTTTCAGTGGTGGCAGAGAGATTATACTTTCAATAAGAGAGAGTATCATTCTTATTTTGCATCCGGTTGGGGTGGACAGCATATCATTATAATTTCCGAGCTGGAAACTGTAATAGTATTTACAGGTGGTAATTATTTTACAAATGAAAAAATATCATGTTATGAAATTGTCGAAGAGTATATCATTCCGGCCTTACAGAAATAAAATTATAATTCAGGGATTGTTCCTGCTGCTGATCAGTGTTTTCACCTCATGCCAAAAGCAGGAAAATAACCGTTTTCCGCTTGCTGAACAGTATAACATTGACGGAGAGCAGCTTACACTGGCTTTTGATGAATTTAAAACTGTAAAGGGAGCCCTCAGCCTGATTGTATGCCGTGATGGAACCATCATAGCAGAAGAATATACAAATTATAAAACCTATGGCGCCGACAGCATTAAAAATATTATGTCGGTGACTAAAACTTTTACCGGGGTGCTTGTGGGACTGGCCATTGAGAAAGGATTTATTGAAAGCGTGAACGATCCGATCAGCAAATATCTTTCAGGTGTCGTTACTTTTCCTGACGAAATTAAAGCAGGCATTCCTATTGATCAGCTTCTTAAAATGACTTTCGGTCATGCATGGAATGGTACTTCAGCTTCCACCCTCTTCGAAGAGTGTTTCTTTGAATCTGAAGACAATTTGCAGTTTATAATTAACCTTCCTCTAGTTGCCACGCCTGGCACTGTATTCAATTACAGTGACGGTGCCTCCCATTTGCTGTCGGCGATAATCACTGAAGCCACAGGCATGAGTACTCTTGATTTTGCCGCAGAAAACCTCTTTAATCCGCTCGGAATAACAGAGTATGAATGGGGAACCGACGACAGAGGCTATCACCTGGGTGCAGCCTATCTCCGAATCAAACCACGGGATATGGTAATATTCGGAAATATGATCCTCAACAAGGGTAAGTATGATGGAGTGCAAATCGTTCCGGAAAGCTGGATCAACGAAATGACCTCGGCAAAGATCTCAACAAATAACGATGTGCCATATGGGCCCGAGTACGGCTACCAGATCTGGCTGGGAACGGCGGGAGGACACCGTTATTATATGGCAATGGGCTGGGGAGGACAATTTATAATTATAGTCCCTGATCTCCAGCTTGTTGTTACTGCCACCTGCTGGACAAGCGATTTAACTGACCAGCAGGCCGGAGAGCACTGGATGAGCATAAATCAGATAATTTTTGAGAAGATATTACCTTGTGTTAATTAAATGAAACAGATCATGAAAAGACTTTTGGCTTTATCCTTCCTTCCGTTGTTCTGCACCGCTGTTACAGGGCAGCAGAACATAACATCCGGTTTGAGTCTCCCTTACCTCGGACAGAAACTTCCCGGCATGACTCCGGAGTTATTCGCTCCGGAAATCATCGCTACAGGTTATTACGAACGCGACATAACCATATCTCCCGACGGAAAAGAGATATTTTACGGTATTCTCACAGGCAGGCACGTAACTATCTTATATACGAGGCTTGCGGATGGCAAATGGACAGAGCCTGAAATTGCCCCGTTTGCCCGTAATAGTCAATTCTTATTCCTCGAACCATGCTTCTCCCCTGATGGAAGAACACTTTATTTTCTGTCAACCAAGCCTCCTGAAGGGAAAGAACCAAAGCCGGGATGGGCGTACCAGAATATCTGGGCTTCCGATAAGAAGGATGACGGATTTTGGGGCGAAATATATAATCCCGATACTGCCCTCAACAGGCCTAACTCTCAGTTTTATCCGTCACTGACAAAAGCAGGAACTCTTTATTTTACACGAAGTGATGAAAAGACTGGAAAATCTGAGATACTCAGGGCAAAAAAGACCGGGAATAAATATGATACGCCGGAGCTGCTTCCTGCTGTTATCAATGGGAACGGGAACATTTACAATGCTTTTATTTCACCTGATGAGAGTTTTCTTATCGGATGTGTTGACAACAAGAATAATGAAATTAATCCGGGTTTTGCAAATTATTATATCTATTTCAGGGATAGCAATGATAACTGGAGTGACGGTATCTCGTTCGGTCCAGAAATCAATATTAAAGGAAGTAATGCTATTTCTGCTTCAGTTTCACCTGACGGGAAATA
>JALONV010000127.1 GCA_025454755.1 Bacteroidales bacterium
AAAACCACCGACTGCAAATCCTCCTTTCAGTCCTTTCGCGGGATTATTGTTTACATAAATCCTTGAACTGTCACGTGTTACGCGAAGATACTCTTCTCCCGGAGCTTTGGTCATATCATATCCTCCTACCGCAAAACCTCCCTTGGTTTTCTTTGTGGCAGGATTGCTGTCGATGTAAATCCTGACACTGTCGGCACTTACATCAAGATAATTCTGAATGATCCCTTTGGTCAAGTCATACCCTCCCACTGCAAAGCCCGATTTGACTCCTTTTGTCAGAGGGTTGGTATCCAGATAAATTCTCACACTGTCCTTTCCTACAAAGAGATACTTTGTTGATTCGGCTTTATCAGTTCCAAAGCCACCTACAGCAAAACCTCCCTTTACTGCTTTCGCCCCGTTGCTCACATAAATCCTTACTCCTTCATTATAAACTGCAAAGACAGTCTGTCCGTCCTTGTTTTTCACTTCGAACAGGGTATCTTCCAGTCCTGAGGTCTCCCCTTTCACTGCCAATTTCTTAACTGAGCCTGCCAGATCCTCTGCAACCATTGCATAGGGAACTGTGAGAAGCTGAGATGTGCCCAAATCTTTCCAGGAACCGGAATAGTAAATTTCAGTTTTAAGGTATTTTGAAGGTACAGTCCAGTCGATAAGATCAAATGTAGCCACTGTGCTCTCTGTCTGTCTCACACCACTTCCCACAACCAGATTGAAGAGACCAAAGGAGTTTGTCGTTACTGAGGAGTGAAGCTCTTTCCAGTAGAGTGTTCCGCCTGTCTGCAACGATTGAACATAGAACATCACCTGCAAAGGAGTATTTGGCAGAATAGCGCCGGTGCCGTCGCGGGCAATGGCCTGGTAGTTGAAGCCCTGTGGGATTTGGCTCAGGGCAAGGGGCATGGGGCTCAGGGCAAAAATCAATAATACAAGGGAGAGTTTTGTTTTCATAACTAACGGTATTACGGTGTTACGGTATTACGGTATTACGGTATTACGGTATTACGGTGTTATGGCGTTATGGAACTGCTATGCCTTAAAGCCTTAATACCTTAATGCCTTAATGCCTTAATACCTTAATGCCTTAATGCCTTAATACCTTAATGCCTTAATGCCTTAATACCTTAACGCCTTAATGCCATTCTTATATAAGCAAGTTACAACTAAAGAGAAATCATATCAAGTATTTTTGACAAATGTGGCTGAAAATATTACCGATACCCTGAATTAGGAGATTTAATTACAATTACACCCTAAAACCGGTACGTCGTCAAACCGTCGCACCGCCACATCGTCATACCGTCGTACCGACTTAGCGTTACTGCACAACAGTTACATACCACATATTTGCAGCATTGGCTGAGACTGTGGTACTTTTGGTATTCTGCAGCTTCACTTCAATTGTGTTGGCCGCCGACACACGGACATAACTGATAACAATTCCGTCAGGCAGTGCATCCCTTGGAGATACCATTACGCTGGCACCAACGGCAGCCCCGCTCACGGAGAATGAAAATGTACTTGACGCATCTCCTGAGATATCGCCAAATCCCACGCTCGAATATGTACCCCTTATGATCTCATTGATAGCTGATCCATTGGTTCCCAGTTTCATATTGCCATTAACAAACAGAGTATAACTACCCATTGATCCGGGAGGAACATTGACTCCCAGTTTGTTATTTATAGTAATGTAGTCATTTGCAAAATCGCCATAGACCAGGTTTTTGGTGTCGGTATTTGCAATTACCAGCCTGTTATCATTGTTTTCATTGCTTCCCGCCTTGTATCCGATGAATACGTTATTGCTTTTATTAGAATATTGTCCGCTCATCGCACCTACGAATGTATTATTCTGACCTGTAGTATTTGACCCGCCTGATATAAATCCCAGGAAAACATTTTCATTGCCAGTCTGGTGATTCATGCCGGCGTCCCAGCCGAGGAACAGATTCCCGGTTGCCGTCGTGTTATTCTGCCCGGCACTTGTACCCATAAATACGTTAAAGCTCCCCGAAGTATTCTTATTTCCTGCGGAGGATCCGAGGAAAATATTATGGTTTCCTCCTATGTTCTCATAACCTGCATTGTAGCCCAGAAAAAGGTTGCTTGTACCGGTCTGGTTTTTATAACCTGCTGAATGGCCTACGAACTCATTGCCGTTACCTGTAGTATTTGAATAACCTGCCGATACACCAATGAATATATTCTCATAACCGCTTACAGAAGTACCACCTGCACCGGCTCCGATGTAAATATTCTGAATTCCATCAATATTGCTTGCACCACTTTCCGGGCCAATGAATATATTCCTTGTCCCGGTCGTGTTTGACCTTCCGCTGCCGGTTCCAAAGAAACTGTTAAGGAATCCTGATGTATTTGACAGACCGGCTTCATATCCTACAGATGTGTTTGAATAACCGGTATTATTTGCCGCACCTGAGAAACTGCCTATAAAAGTATTTGCACCACCGGCTGTGTTGGCAAAGCCAGCTTTATAGCCGACAAAAGAATTGTAATTCCCTACTGAATTGGCAAAGCCGCTCTGGTAGCCTAGAAAGAGATTATAGCTTCCATTCCAGTTATAATAGCCGCTTTGATAACCATAAAAAGCATTAGCATTGCCAAATTCAGTACTATACCCGGATTCATATCCAAGGAAAGAATTATACTTTCCTGTCTGCATCATTTTACCTGCGTTATGTCCGATAAGATAGTTTTCCGGGCTAAGTGAGGTAAACGCTGTAGCCTGACCTTTGGTAAGGTCGAAACCTCCGACGGCAAAACCTCCCTTGATTGCTTTTGAAGCCCCTTCATTTACATAGATCCTGGTGCTGTCGCGTGTAACACGCAGGTATTCTCCCATAGGTGCTTTTGTCATATCATATCCTCCAACGGCAAAGCCTCCCTTGACTTTCTTTGTGGAAGGATCGCTGTCGATATAGATCCTTACACTGTCGGCGCTTACATCAAGATAATTCTGAAATATTCCTTTTGTCATATCATAACCGCCTACTGCAAAACCCGATTTTTTACCCTTCGTCAGCGGATTGCTGTCGAGATAGATCCTTATACTGTCGTCAGACACAACAAAATAGTCTCTCTTTGTAGCTTTCGTCATGTCAAAGCCGCCAACTGCAAAGCCACCCTTAAGCCCTTTTGCCCCGTCGTCAACCCAAATCCTTACTCCTTCGTTATAAACTGCAAAAATCGTCTGGCCGGTCTTGTTCTTAACTTCAAAAAGAGCTTCATCAAATGATGATGTCTCTCCTTTCACAGAAAGCTTCCTGACTGTTCCTGCAAGGTCCTCAGCTACCATTGCATATGGAACAGTCAACAACTGAGAAGTTCCAAGATCATGCCATCCGCTGGAATAATAGATCTCCGTCTTAAGGAATTTCGATGTTATTGTCCAGTCGATTGCATCAAATGTTGCAACAGTGCTTTCCGTCTGCCTCGTTCCTGTACCAACAACAAGATTGAAGAGCCCGAAGTTGTTGGTAGTCACTGAAGGATGAAGTTCCTTCCAATATAGTGTACCTCCTGTCGAAAGGGACTGAACATAAAACATTACCTGCAATGAAGTATTCGGCAGAATAGCTCCGGTTCCGTCCCTGGCTATGGCCTGGTAGTTAAAGCCCTGGGGGATCTGGCTCAGGGCGCAGGGCGAAGGGCTCATAAGAAGATAAAAGATAAAAGACCAAAGATAAAAGACGGGAGTTTTTGTTTTCATGAATTTACGGTATGACGGTATAACGGTATAACGGTGTGACGGTCTTCGGTTCCGCTCCGCGGAATTTTCTCACTTCGTTCGTCAATCTTCGGTCTTATTGTATTACAGCAATATACCAGTTCATTATTGTGGGGTCTATCGCGATCGGAGCTGTATTCTTAAATTTGACTTCGACGGTACCAGAAGCTGATACCCTGGCATAACTGATCAGGAGGTGATTTGGAAGTTCCATCCACGGAGATATGCTGACTGCACCGCCAATATTGGCATTTGGTACACTGAAAGTTTCAATGTAAGTCTCGCCCGAAGCTATTGATGGCAGGTCTTTGGTAACAGAAACTCTAATAATACTCTGGATATTTGTGCCATTTATACCTATGCGGGCATTTCCGTTTACCTGTAATGTTGCACCTGCAGGATCTGCCAAACCGTTTATTGCCACTTTATCATTATTAAAGTCGCCTCCTATAAGAGGGGTATTTGAATCTGTGTTTTCTATATAAAGCAGGTTTGACCCCGATGCAGTATTTCCTGCAGAATTGCCGATAAAAATATTCAGTGAACCTGTACCGCTCGACGCACCTGCATTAGCGCCGATTATAGTGTTTCCGGTGCCGGAAGTTTTAAAAGCACCCGCTTCAGTACCAACATATACATTATTTCCACCAGTAGTATTCTGAGCTCCTGTGTTCCTTCCGATAAAGGTATTCTGCGAACCTGAGTTGTTGTTGAAGCCGGCCATCTTACCGAGGAATACATTATCCTGTCCTGTCTGGTTCTGCTTTCCTGCACTATATCCCAGGAAAACATTATAGTTACCGGGAAATCCGAGAGGACCGGAACCAATATTGCTGTAACC
>JALONV010000055.1 GCA_025454755.1 Bacteroidales bacterium
CTGGGGAATCTCTGCAAATGCAGCCCGTGTTCTGAAAATAGCTCCGCTGAAACATGCATCTGCTATCAGCAAGGTATGTTTTGTTTCAATGCCCGTAAGGAGATCTCTGAGGGAGGTATTACTGAACCATTTAATCCTGCTGTTCCTTGCTGCATCTGACGGCAGCCAGTATCCTATCTTTCCCTTCTCATCATAGTATCCGTGCCCGGCATAAAAAATAAGAAGATTATCATTACCGGATAGCTTTTTTCCCAGGTCTTCAAGTGTCAGGGCCAGCTCATCGTATGTCGGATTTTTCAGTAATATTATATTTTCCTGGTTGAATGTATATTTTGATACCAGGACATTATACAGGTTTTGAACGTCTTTAACAGGATTTTGGAGATCGTTGATCTCATCATGCTGATATTCATTTATACCGATCAACAGTGCAAAATACCTGGCTTTAGCTATCTCCGGGAATTCCATACCGCCGGCCGCAGCATTTTCAGCTATGCAGTCAACAACAAGTTTTTGTTCATTCATGATGCCTTTGTTGTTAATGGCAACCATGTCAAGCTGATTCTCTCCTTTAGAAAGATTCACGCTGTATTGGAAAACACCTCCCTCCGACAGTTTGACAACATTCCGGTTTACAAGAAAAGTGTTTATCCCCTGCGGATCGCTTACCCGTCCCACAAGGGTTATGCTGTTCTTGTCATGAACAACTTTCCCCTGTACTGGAACAGGCGAGAAGATCTCTATCATAGAACTAACACCGGCCTGTTGACCAACATTTGCTGCAACATTGAGACTTGCAGTTTGCTGACTGGCTGATGGCAAGGCATCCTGAATTTTTACAGCTCCGGTCTCCGCAAATCTTTTCCATTGTGCTTCATCAAAACCGGAAAGAGCCCATTTTTCAATCTGCTCTGACTGGTAATTTGAAGATATGAAATCGGGACTTGCCGGGTTGAAATCGAGGTTTGTCACAATGTTGGCCTGTTTATCAGATTTGTAAAGGATTTTGCCGGCAGCAACATCCCAGAGAATAATATACTTGTCCCATCCGCCGCTGAGAAGGTATTTACTGTCGGGAGTGAAGTCGGCTGCAAGCACCCAACCTTTATGTCCCTTAAGTACTACTTTATTATTTAGCGCAGGCACCTGCCACACAAAAATATCGTTGTCATAGCCACAGGATGCGACAAGTTTCCCATCGGGACTGAATGAAATATGCTTGATCCCTTTTTGTCCGGACTGAGAAGCTGTCATTATACCAGTTGAAGTGTTCCATAATATTAATTTACCGTCAGCACCTCCGGATGCAAGGATTTTTCCGTCAGGACTGAAAGCCACAGAATTAATATCTTTATTCTTATCCGGCCCCTTAAGGTCAAAAACAACATTTGCACTCCTGAGATCCCATATCCTGACTGATCCTCCGGAGCTGCCGGTGGCCATATATCTGCCGTCAGGAATTATTGCAATTGATTGAACAGGACCGGAGTATCCCTCAAAGGTCTCAACTATCTTAGGGGGCATTGCGCCAAGATCCCATTTAGAGACCATATTATCCTTTCCTCCGGAGAAAAGAAATTCATTTCCGGGTGTAAATACTGCCGCATTGGGCCTTCCTTTGAGACCGGTAATCGTCCGGTAAATTGTCCGGCGTACGGCATTCCAGACAATTATGCTGCTATCGGATCCTGTCGTTATTATATAAGATCCATCGTATAAGATCCATCGTTACTGTACGATGCAGAGACAATCTGATGGTTTGTCTCTCCCAAAGTCCTGATAACATTAAAATTAAACTGGGAATATATTTTCCCATTTATTCCGGCGAGCAGGAATAAAATGAAAAAACATGAACGGCATTTCATCTTACAACTCTTTTATTTTAATGAAATTTATTCTTAATCCGGCCCTGAGCTGGAAAGCGCCAAGATTTCCATCAATCAATTCACGATAATCATATGGATATTTATCCTGTTTAATAAAAACAAGATAATAACCTGTCGTAAGAGAGAGGCCGATCTGATTATTAAGACGATATTCCAGGCCTATTCCGGGATTGATTTTTCATGGCAGGATAATCAGGATTATCGCCGGATTCATACTGGTCATGAGCCACATATTCTTTCCAATAGTTATTTACAAAGGGTGTTTTAGTATAATTAATGCTGATCCCGGCAAAAAGGAAAGGATTCAATTTCTTCTGAGGAAGAAGATATATTTTAGGTTTTATTGTCAAACTAATGTTAAGCAGGCTGTTTTCATTCAGGCCGGAAGCGAGGAGAGAATCAATAACGATCTTGTCATACAGCTCAAATGACATCCAGTTATAGCCATCTTCCTGTATACATTCCCATTTGGACGAGTACATTGCGCCGATTTCTGCAACCAGGGAAAAATGCTCATTAAGCCTGAATTGAAAACCAATATCTCCGTCAATTCCCGGTTTATACCATGTCATCTGCCGGGGCAGAGGATTTTCTCCCGCCCGCTCCCCGTATTTATCCCCTATGGTCTTAAAAATTCCGCAGGAAAAACTAAAGCTGACTTTCTCTTCAAATTGTGAATATGTAACGAGGGGAATAATGAGAAACAGAAATAAAAATACCTTCTTCTTCATAGGACAAAGATTTAGTTACACCCGTTCAAAAAGCAAGTTACACCAAAAAAATATCATATGAATTTAAAAAACAGAGAAATGTCTGGAATGAGTCAGTTTTAGTTATAGTCTGCTATGCCTTGTTTTAAGCACAGTCAGGGAATCTCTTTTGATTTTAACTGAAATTTCTCCTGAAATGATGAAAGGCTCTCCATCGATATGAAATCTTGTTTCTTCAGTTCTGATCGTGAATGGTTTGTCAGTCTTGATATACCTGACATATTTTGACTTATTCAGAGTTCCCCTGAAGAGACGATACACTATAAGAAGTGCTTTATACTTTGGGAATGGCCTTAAAAGGACAATATCGATGATCCCGTCATTGGGTTTTGCTTCGGGAGCAATGTATGCATTATTTCCAAACTGCCTTGTGTTGGCCATCGTAAGCGTGAACAGATCTTCAGAGATATTCTCTCCTTCAAGTGAAATTGTTACATGAACAGGCTTCAGCCGGATAAAGTTCAGGAATGTGACATAAACATAAGACCACAATCCCCGTGTACCGAGATTATCAAAGGAGTGGGCAACAAAACTGTCAAGGCCTATCCCGGCCACATTAAGACAGAGAAGATTATTGACCTCTATAACATCGATAGGCCGGCTTTCATTTTTCCTGATGTCTTTCAGGAGTGAAGGAATATTGGGACGGAAGCCAAATTCCCTGGCAAATCCGTTGCCAGAACCCATCGGCAGCACTCCGAGAACCTTTTTTGTCCCGACCAGTTCTGACGCAACGGTTCTTACCGTGCCGTCTCCGCCTGCCGCCACGAAAATATCATAATCCTCAAACGATTTTTTGATATGTGATCCGGATTCATCAATGCTTAGAGACTTGAAATAGGAAAGATCATGTTTGCGGCGCTGGAGCTCCTTGGAAAGAATATACCTGACCGGAGGTACACCCGCAGTGGGATTAAGTATAAAAAGAGACCTTTTTACCTTACATGCATCCATAAAACCCAAATTTGCCCTTCCCTGTGAAAATCAAAGGCGAAGGTGATAAAAAATATGAACTTTTACTAATTTAGCTACGGAATTAGAGAAAACCAATCCGTGCACCATGTCAGAATCAAAATTTTATCATTTTTCTCCATCCGGCCATTTCTATGGTATACACTCGGTTGATGAGGCGATTGCGGCATCCCGTGAAGGTGGTTTTATCTGGCTCAACTTTTTTAATCCATCAATTCAGGAACTACATTCCCTGGTTGATACAATGGCTGTTCATCCACTGTCGGTTGAAGACTGTCTTGACAGCAGCCAGGTACCTAAAATTGAACATTTCCCGGGCAATACCTTTATAATTTTCAATGCTTTTAGTTATAAGGACAATCAATTGCTTATCGATGAGATAGATCTTTTCATAGGCAAGAATTTTCTTATTACTGTCAGCGGGATCAATTCTGAGGGGAGAAAACCCCTGAACGGCATTATCAGGATTGTTGAAACAGATCCCACTCTTGCCAGTGCAGGGCCTGCATTTCTTATGCATGTGGTGCTTGATTATGTTGTCGATGAAAAACTTCAGGCATTTGAATCTCTTGAAGATGAGCTGGAAGAAGCAGAAGACGAGGTGCTTAACAATCCGGCAGGTTTCAAACCGACAGAACTGATGAGGCTTAAGAAATACCTGGTAAATCTACGTAAAAGCCTTTTTCATGAAAGGGAGATCCTCGTAAAGATATGCAGGATGGATTGCCCGTTTGTTACTGAAAAAGCAATATTCCATTTCCGCGACATCTACGACCACCTGGCAAAATTCTTTGAACTTACCGAGACCAACCGTGAAATTGTCACCAGCTTAATGGAGCTTTATACTTCTCTTCTCAATAATCAGATGACCAAAGTATCGAATCAGACCAACGATTCGGTTAGACGGCTTACACTTATTGCCACAGTATTCATGCCCCTGACTCTTATTGCCAGCATCGGAGGAATGTCGGAATGGTCGATGATAACAGGTCCAAATAACTGGAAATTATCCTATCCTCTGTTTTTGCTGGGAATGGCTGTTATAGCCATGATGAACTATGTCCTGATTAAATGGCTGGAGAGGAGGAGTAAAAGGCGTACAGAGAAATAAATCATCAGGAAGCAGGATGCTGCTTCAATGCGAACATTTGCAGGTATTTGTCTCCGAATGCCTTTATCGCGTAGGAAAAGAAAAAGCCGGACAGGATATCAATGCTGTAATGGCAGTGCGACAGAAAAAGCGCGACGACCACAACAAGCAGGCAAAATGAAAGAATGTATCTGTATAGTTTGTCGTTCACAAGTAGCAGCAAAAGAAATGAATTTCCAACATGCCCCGAAGGGTAAACCCCCAGCTCATACTTCATAAAACCATTGAACAAAGGATCAGAACCACCAAAATTTGCAGGATTGCCCAGTGGTGTAAGGACAACGAAGAGAGACCTGATAATGTAAAAAGATCCTGATAAAAGCAGCAAATAGGGGATTTTTCCATATTCTTTTCTGTGAATAATATAAATGATAACGAAAGCATAAATGATAATGCAGAACAGATCATACAATATGGAAACATCAATGACAGGAATCTGATCAAGGATCAAATCAGACAGGGGGGGGAACATCGCTCCATTATTCATAATGGTATGAAGATAAATCTGGGACAGAAGGCTCAGGCTGAAGCCTGCTGCAAGCATAGCCAGTCCGATAAAAAAATATTTGCTCGTCAGTACCGGAATCGCCGATGAGATGATTTCCGAAAGAAATGATCCGGTTCCAGGCTTATTGTCTTTGCTGTTTTCCATTTTTCCCCGCTGCAAATGACTGTGCAAATATAATTTTTTTTGATTATGTCTCTTCGTACTGAATTCCGGGTGGCGACATTTCGTTATAAATTTTCCTGATAGCCTCACAGTTCTCCTCGTCAGCCCAAATTGTACCCCAGCTTGTCTGTGTCTGCCACATCCCGTCATATGCAGTATCGTGGAATGATTTGAGCATGTGGGGAATGCCTGCCTGGTCAAGAAGACCCGAAAGAAGTATTGCTTCTGCTTCAGTCTTCAGGGTGAGTATTTTAACGGTCATTTTCATACCCTGTGATTTTTGTCTAAAGGTATGAAATAATGGGAAAGGCTTATTGCTGTTGTAAAGGGAAAAGTTATTTTACAACCGCACAGTTGTTCAGCAGCACATCCATCAGGAAGCCGGAACACTCGCCTCTGATTGTCACATTTTTACCGGTGACAAGTTTTTCAGGATCCGTCGCCGGGGGGAAAGTGCAGATAACAACAGAGAAATCACTTTCGGTTTTTAATGTCACACTTACGATATTTTGTTCTCCTCTTTTAACTGATCCGATAATTCCTGAGACCTCAATGATCCGGTTCACATATTTTGCAGTTGAACCTGATTCGTCAGATTCAAATTCTTTTTGAAGTTCGGATGCCGTAATAACATAATCAGGCTTGACTTTTTGCAGGTCCTTATGCTGTTTGTTATACAGATAAAGGGCTGCCAGGATGCCGGCAAGGGCGAGAAAAAAGACAACTCCAAGAGCTATTTTTACGGGAAGTTTCATGGGAATCATTTTATTTATTCTCAACCGGCAAATACTTCATGGAGACTGTAACCTCAAGATTTTTTGCTATGTTGTCCCTGACGACACCGGGGATATTAATTTTATAATCCTCCGGCACAATACTGAACTTTGAATTTGCATTGATTCCTCCAGAAATAACTTCCAGGTTTCCCTTTGCAGACACTTTGTTGGTAACATCATGAATATTGAGATCTCCTTCTACAACGACATCATATTTACCCTCTTTGGAAAAATCAATTGCTGAAAGATTTGTGATTTTCCCCCTGAAAGTTGATTTCGGGAACTTTTCCGATTCCATGTAATTCTCATTGAAATGTTCCTCCATGAGCGCCTTTTCAAAATGGAATGACTTGATAAGAACCTGGAAGACAATTTCACCGGTTGCTATATCGAGTACGCTGGCCACCTGGTTATTGTCAGCCTTTATGTCCTCAACAGCAGTGTGCGAGTTAAAGCCGATAAAACCATTCCTGGTCATGTATTTCTGTGCATTTGCTGCCAGAAATAGAAAGGCCAGGGAAAATAATACAACAATACGTTTCATATCTGATTATGTTTACTGAGTAACAGGTAAAAAATTACAAAGTTCATTTTTTTAAAGTAAAGACCCTGGAAATATTAAAACCAAAGTGTATATCACCTTTTAACCAGCTTCCTGTCGTCTCTCCGATAAAACCTTTCTCAATCATGGCAACTGAGTTGGTAAAGATAAGCTGAAAAACGTGTCCCCCGGTCTCAATGTCAAATCCTATGGATAACGGATCATAGACCCGCTGGCTCATATATGATTTCGGATTGATCAGGTAATAGTACTCTGCATTGAGGCTGATACGTTTTGAAAGCTTCATCCTTCCTCCTGCACCAATAGCATAAAGATCGTTGGGATCCAGCTCCGTGGCTACAAGATTTCTATGTACATACGTTGGAGCGAGCTGAACAGAAAATGAAGGACTTATTTTCCTGGCAACAAGGATCTGGTGGACATAAGAAAGCCTTGATGAAAAGTAATTTGTTCTTGTGGTGTCTGTCCACCTGAGTGAAGTCACCGCCATGCATGAAAGCCATGAAACAGAAACAGGCATTACCTTTGCCCCCGAAGATTGCCTGAGAATTGTGAATTTTGCAAATCCATCGTAGGTTTTCTCATATGTGCCACGGCCAATTCCAATCATCATCCAATCGAAAATTCCGTATTCAAGTCCGAAATGAACATTTGACTGATCAAGTCCGAAATATTCATAGATGCCGGAATTAATTGTTCCAAAACGGTGTGATATCCTTACATCAAGCTGTCCCGGGGGCATATGCTCAATCGAATGACCATTCATTACCCTGGTTGATTTAAATGTTGCTGTGGCATAATTTGTTTCCGGCATGGCATTTTTATCCAGAAGATCCATTAAATCATCCTGGGCAAACAAACCGGGAGAAAACAATAATAGTATTGCAAAAGTATATAGTTTCATGTTTTGGAAAATATTTTCAATTGTTTGGTGCTCCTTTATTTACCCAAATATCAAATTGAATTATCAGGCAGGCATTCAACGTACCCCCGTTTTTCGGCATTGGAGAATATGTGCCTGTGTGTTTTATGGAACCTGCGATAGCAGTTGTTCTTGCCTTGACGTCAGTATAATCCTGGAGACGAATACCATTTCCTGCAGCCGCTGCCATACTATTTGAATGACATGAAAGACAATTGCCGGCCAGCATTGGAACTATCTTTCCGCTGAAAGTCACATTAGTTGTGTCACACGAAGAATTCAGAGATGGATAGAGCGCTTCTTCATTATCATAGTAACATGATCCGGCCGCCAGCAAAATTGTAACAAATGTTACAATTATCAGATATTTATGGTTCATATAATTTATAGCTAATTATTTAAATACCCATTGTTCACCCATATTTCAAACTGCCTTATTCTGCAATCTGAAAATGATCCTCCGAGAGGCATTTTTGTAACTCCGATACCCTTTAAGGAATTCATTAAAGATCCATTTGCGGCAGAAGAAGCAACATTAGTATAATTTGCCAGCGAGATTCCCCCGGAAGGAGATGCCCCGCTATGGCAGCCGGTGCAAGAGGATTGCATTACCGGCCAGATTATGCCGGAGAATGTGACCGGGTTTACAGTATCACAAGTTTCACCGCAGTATTCGTTTGGAGCTCCATAGCTGATCCAAGCAAAAATTGAATCAATCTCTGCAGTAGTAAGCTGCGGACTTCCGGCAGGTGGCATTTTATCCTCTCCGGCGGCAGACTTGATAACTTCATACAGTTTGCTGTC
Organism: Bacteroidales bacterium; assembly: GCA_025454755.1. Classification (GTDB taxonomy): domain Bacteria; phylum Bacteroidota; class Bacteroidia; order Bacteroidales; family VadinHA17; genus LD21. The sequence goes on from JALONV010000055.1 coordinate 8,513, forward strand.
GGACGGATTTCCCGGTGTGACAGCCGTCATTACAGAACTGTAACTTGTAAACACATAACCTTCCCGGTGTGATATCTGATCATGGCATCCTGAAGTGGCACATCTTGAAACAAGCACAGGAAGGATATCCCTGGAAAAACATGCAAGAAGATTGATATAATCGTTGTTCTGACCTGTTGTGTCCGGACAGGTTGTCAGGGCTGCTCCCTGTTCGATCCAGAGTCTTATGAGGGTCCTGTTTTCAAGAGAAAGAGGCTGATCAGGAGGCATTTTATTTTCTCCTGTTGTTGAAATGATGGCTTTGTATACCTCGCTGGAATATGGTTTCCCCGGTTCCACAGCATGGCTTATGGGCACATAGCTTGTCAGGCGAAGATCTGATTCTCCCGATCCGTCATGGCATCCTGAGATGGCGCAGCTGTTCTGAAAAATTTGCAGGACATCCTTTTCAAAGCAGACTTCAGGGATATTTCCGATATCAGGTTTATGGGTGCAGGAAGAGATCCAGGAGAAAATTGTGAGGATTAAAACAATCCCCAGGAATATTAAAGTTTTATCAACTTTCATTCGAAATTATATTGTAAGTGGCTATCTGTCAGTAAAAGTACGACAGAATAGGTTACTAATTGTTTAATAATGGGTGATATATAGCATTTTTAAATTCCCCCCATACTTCTAAAATATATCCAGAAAGCAAAAAAAGTCAGGAGATTTCTCACTACGCTTCGCTTCGTTCGAAATGACATCCTTATTGGGAGGGAGAGGGAAGAGAGCAGGCGAAACGACAGGGTGTTTCGCCTGCTCTCTTCCCTTGTTGTCTACAATTCAACCTGTCATTTCGAGCGTAGCGAGAAATCTCCCTCTGTTTCCACTTACTTTTGTTCTTTTTCCTAAGGGAATGAGAACAAGCCTTAACGAGGAATCTTACCCACAAGATGAATATTAAAAAAGACGTGTATAAAGAATAACTATAGGGAGGCAAGTGGGTTATGGTTGTCTCTATTCCGGGTTTCAATCAAGCCTTAACTGGAGCAGAGAGTTCATTAAACTCTTTCTCAAAATTCGGTGTGAATACCCCTTTCCCCAAAGATGTTTTTATCTCTTCCAAAGACCAGAACCGGCCTTCATCTATTTCCCCGGGGTCGACAACGGGATTTTCATCAGAAGTACCTGTAAATGAATATACAAGCTCTCGTTCACGCGGTGATTCCCAGATATATTTCTTTATGAATTTATATGTGAAATTCTTTATCCCAAGCTCTTCTTCTGTCTCCCTTTTCAATGCTTCTTCCGGTTTCTCTCCGGGACTGATATGTCCACCTACAGAAGTATCCCATTTCCCTGGAAGAAGATCTTTTGTCAAAGCTCGTTTCTGCAGGAACAACTCTCCTTTTTCATTGAAAAGATGAAGATGAACCACGGGATGAAGCAGCATGCTTTTACCATCGTGGCAAACGGTACGCGGAGCAAGGGAGATCTCATTGCCCTCCTCATCAACTACCGGAAAAATTTCTAAGTTTTTCATTTTTCAACAATACCAGTAATTGTAAATGTACATTTAATTGAATTGCCATCCTCATCTACAGCAGTCAGAATGTGATCTCCTGTCTCAGCAAGGATCTCGATCTGATGAATATGCTTTGTTGTGCCGATGTATCTGTTATCAAGATGCCAGAAAATTTTCTTTGCCGGATTGCGGTGCGCAACTTCAGGAATTATCCTGGTAAGAGACCCGGTCTGATCGCGCGGAATAAAAATTTTCACTCCCGGAGCAGGATAAATAAACTCCATTACCGGAATGCTTTTTTCAGAAATACATCCTTTTGCCACTGGAGGCACCACCCTGTACCCGGGATGCTTCTGCCTGTAAAAATATTCCATAGCAGGAGGAAGGACAAACCATGGTTCATTCCTTATCTCAGAAGGAGAAACACAATCTGCAGTAACCTGCCTTGTCCCAGTTTTATCGAGGTGAATAATTTTATGGTACGGACACATCTCACTCCTGAGTCCGTTAATGCACGCCGGGCTCTCTTCAGGTTCAATGCAGTCTGGTCCTGCCCGGTATCCGCTTTGTTTGCAGACACTGATCATGGTCAGATCTTCACGCGGCTCTTTGAACCAGTCAGAAGGCGGCATTATGTTTACAAGATCAAAGAGAATGGGAGCGGCTGCAGAAATACCGGTCAGACCAGGTCTTCCTTCACCATCTGCATTGCCTGCCCACACTCCGATAACATAGTCGGGAGTAGTTCCTACTGCCCAGGCATCACGGAAACCAAAACTGGTACCGGTCTTCCATGCAAAATTCCCTGATGATGAAAAATATTGCCATCCTGCCTCCCCCTCCGGTCTGTTGACCTTTAAAAGTGCATTGTATGTAAGCCATATAGATGAAGCATTCAGAGGCGGATCGGGATCTTCCCTGGTCTCTTCTTCAGTTTTATTTTTATAAAACAACACCGGAGGGTGATAATCTCCTATAAAATATTTCCGGTTATCCAGATAATTATTTAAAACTCTTGACAATGAAGCGTATACACCTGTTAATTCCCACAACTTGGTCTCTCCTCCTCCAAGGATGAGTGATAATCCGTAATGATCGGCTGTTTTTTCAAAGGTTGTGAATCCTGTCTTTCTGAGCAATTCCAGAAACCGGTCCGGAGAATATTTCTGAAGCATCTTAACGGCAGGGATGTTAAGAGATTGTGACAGTGCTATGGATGCGGGGACTCCACCGCTGTATGTCAGATCGAAATTCTTCGGAGAGAAACCCGGGAACCGTGTAGGCACATCAGCTATCAGAGCATCGGGGAGCAGATCTCCTGAATATTGCATTCCGGCATAGAGAACAGGCTTAAGTATGCTGCCGGTGCTCCGGAGAGCCTGTACAATATCGACATCGCCGCTATTTTCCGCTGCTTCACCTGATGCTCCATTTCCGACATATGCAAGAACCTCTCCTGTTGCAACTTTCATTATGAGACAGGCTGTGTTATTTATAAAATTCTCCGAAAGTGCTTTTTGATGAGCCATAATTATATCACAGGCACGTTCCTGAAGATAAGGATCAATGGTTGTTCTGATTATTTCTCCTTTGTTGTTCTTAAAAAAGAGGTCGGTCAGATGAGGTGCTAAAGAAGGAAGCGGTTTCGGCTCCCCGGGCAGAGGCTCGTCAAGCGCAAGAATCAGGGTTAAGGAATCGAAATACTCCTTATCAAAAAGCCTTCTGAGAAGATCATCCCTTCGCGATTTAAGGATTTCCTGGTTTTTCCCCGGGAATACAAGTGCCGGGGAGTTGGGGAGAACTGCCAGTGCTGCTGCTTCAGCCCAGGTTATGCCCGTTGATGATTTCCCTGTGTAGCGCCAGGCTGCAGCTTCGAGACCGACAATGTTGCCGCCGAAAGGGGCATTTGTGACATACATGTTCAATATCTCCTTTTTCGATCTGAATAATTCCAGCTTGAGTGCAGACAACATCTCAATGATCTTTTCAGGATAAGTTCGTGACCTGTTCCCCCGGGCAATCCTTGCAACCTGCATGGTTATCGTACTACCCCCGCTTACTATCTCACCTGCTTTTATGTTATAGCCCATAGCCCTGATCACCGACACAGGATTGATCCCGGGATGCCAGTAGAAATATTTATCCTCAAAAGTGAGCAACGCTTTTTCAAATTTTTCAGGAACAGTGTCATTACCGGGAAATCTCCACTGTCCGTCGTCTGCAATGCGTGCCCCAAGAAGAGTTCCATCTCTCGCCCCGACAACAGTCGACAGGGAGGCGGTAAAACGCGGAAAAGGAGAAAGCAAAACCGCGACGAAAAATGTCGCGGCTGCAACAAGTAATATTTTAACGATAATTTTCAATTCATTTTCCGGTAACTTTTACAACTGGTCCTGGTATTCGTGAATAACAGTTTTCAGTATACATTGCCTCACACCATAGCGAAGGTTGTGAGAACTCTCCCTTGTATGCCGCATTCAGAATGAGTACAAATGTTTTGGTCTCCGCGGTTGCAAGGCCGAAAAATGTATTTACACGGTCATCACGGAAATCGCGGTAATCATAAACACTCTCCCTGATGCCATAGTCAGCTTCAAAGAGCCTGGTGTTCTGTATCTCCCAGCCTGAAGGAACCATTTGTGTAAGGGCAAGGTTTGACAGCCTGACCATAGAAGTGTTTGTTACTTTTACAATCATCAGAAAATCAGTTCCCTGCGACAATTCAACCGGATTTATCGGTCTTTTCTCCAGATCCATGTATTCGACTTTCATGCTGATGCCGTTCTCAGCTTTGGTGGCATCTGCCTGAAGCGGAATTCCTTTCCTGACCAGGTTGACATAAGCAGGAGCCTCTGAAGTGTTTTCAATAATGATATTATTGCTTCCTGCCGTCATATTGAGATCTTTCTTCCAAACCTGCTTGCTGCCTATTGTCTGGCTCATTTTTTCACCATTGAAATCGATCTTGAGCTGAAGTGGTTTATTCTCGTCTCCCGGGATAGTCTCTGCCCATTTCATATATGCGAAGAGTCCCCAGGCAATCGACTGTGTGCTGTGCCAGGTATCATTATTGAGGCTTTCACAGACCTCATTAAGCAATGGCAATGCCTGATCAGGATTTTTAGTAAGTGTCAGGGTGTAAAGAATGATCGAGTTATCACGCAGGCGGCTGCCATAGAAATATCCGTAATATTTCGATTCTGTTTCGGTATTTCTGACATCCAGGAGATCTCCGGCCACCTCAGGTCTTCCCGTTGTTGCAAAGGATGCGGCAAGCAGCCATCGGGCCAGAGCAGGCAGTGTCGCCGATTCCCTGAGCCTGTTCATGGCTCCCCTGTCGGGCTGGCTGGCAAGGGCCAGTGAGAACAACCGGTATGCCTGTTCTGTGGCAAAATATTCATACCTGGAATCAAATCGCCACTCCTGTGCTGCTTTCTTCTGATAGCTTATCCATTTTTGCCTGAATCCGGAAGGTATGTTATACCCCATTCTTTCAGCTTCAATCATGAAATGGCCTGCATAGGAAGTTATCCAGTTATCAGGCTGATAGTTCCCCGGCCACAGAGTTATTCCTCCATTTGGCATCTGTCGTGATACCAGCTCTCTTATAGCTTCTTTAATGTTTCTGGCAGATCTCTCAGCGATGGCAGGATCATTGTTTGTCAGATCTTTAAGCCAGAGCTGTGGAAATGCTGCTGAAGTTATCTGTTCGGAACATCCGTAAGGATAGTGAAGGAGATAATCGAGCCGTTTTTCCAGATTTACTGACGGTAATAATGAAGCTTCAAGGATTGCTGAATTAGAACCCTCGATGCCGAATGGACTGAAAGATGTCTCCCATTTTTCTCCCTGCTTTAAAACCTTAAGTTCAGCCCTTGACTCTTCCGGGTTGGGACTTCTGATATCAAGTTCGAGCTCATATACTGCCGTTTCTCCGCCCCCCGAGGCTGTTACTTTGATCTTACCGACGCCTCTCTTTTCTCCTGCAATGAAGGTGAATTCAGAATCATTTTCTCCCATGCCGGACGCACTGATGATCTTTGAAGATTCTTCAAACTTTATAAGATCATTGCCTTCAGCTTTTAATGTGACCTCTTTTATTCCTTCTTTCTGAATGAAAAGTGTCACGGGAAGAGCTGCTTTTTCCCCGGGACTGATCGTCCTGGGAGCTGTAACCAGTACCATCAGCGGATCTTTCACGATCACAGATTTATCAGCAGATCCGAATGCCCTGTCGTTACCGGCGATGACCATCGCTTTGACAGATCCTGTGTACTGAGGTATTGTAATTGTATGTGTGTTTGTTTTTCCTGCGCCAAGAGTGAACGGCCCCAGGAATTTCACAACGGGGATGAATCTCTGTGCTTTGTTTGCTGTTTTATCGACCAGCGCCTCATCTCCGCCCACAGCCATTATTCTGTCAAGCGTTCCGCCGAAAGCGCCAAGGACATAATCATAAAGGTCCCATGTTCTTACACCCAGAGCTTCTCTTGCGTAAAAGTAATTCCAGGGATTTGGCGTTTTATATCCGGTTATGTCAAGAAGACCTTCATCGACAACTGCCACGGTATATGTCATTGCCTGTCGGTTTGCTTCACTGACCTTAATTTCAAAAGATTTCTGCGACCTCACTTCATCAGCCACAGAAAGCTGTGGAGAAAGACGCGTCCCGGGATCCTCCACCATAACGGGGACAACCCCGTACAAACGCACCGGCATGTCGTTAACACTTTGCCGGTGAGGCTGGATGACAGACACATAAGCATAAACATTCGGCGCCATTTCCGGGGTTGCTTTAAAACGAACCTCGGTATTCCCCTTCCCGGCAGGAACCCGTATCTCATCAAGAATACCTGTCGAATTTTCTATTGTTACTATAGCCCTAGCATTCTCCATCGAAGGGAATGAAAGACTTATCTCTTCTCCGGGTGCATATTTTTCCTTATCGGTGCTGATTGAAAGAAGTGTTGCACCTTCAGCATTGCCTTTCATACCATATTCCCAAGGCCAGTCTACAAGAAGCATCTTGCCTGTAGAATGACCTTCAGATGATGTTGCCCGGATCAGATAGCGACCCCACTCCTTTTTATCAATATTAAAGGTGAAGCTTCCTTCTCCTCCCTGTCCCGTAGTAATTGTTTTTTCAATAACAGGCTCATGGATCCTGTTGGAAATATAATATGCAAGATTCTCATCATCAGATTCCCACCACCATCTGTAGGAGAGCTTATAAACAGACACTTCAACCTCTGCTCTTACCGGCTTTCCTCTGTCATCCACTGTGACTATTTTCACTTCGTTATCGGCATCGGTGAACAGCATCCTGCTTTTTCCCTTTAGTCCCGGCAGGTTGATCCCTACAAAAACAGGGAAAGGAGCATACTTGGATGTTGTCTGTGTAATGCTTTCGTCTCCTCCGGTTTCCATAACTTTTGTTGTGAATATGACAGTCAGCATGCCCGGGGCTTTAAGTTCATCTCCCGGATCAAACCGAACAGCAGCGTTGCCATTTTCATCAATTGAATTGTCGAAGATGTTAACGGTTTCAGAATAAAATTCACTTACAGGATCATCAAATACATATTGTCCGTATTTCTCAAATTCAGTTTTTGTATGCCTCAGGATATAGTCAACCGATGTTTTAAGGTTTTTAGCCATTGATCCGTTCAGCCATTTAACGTTAAGCGTTCCGGTTGCTCCGTGCCCGGATCCTCCAAGTATTTCTCCGGGGAACGTAAGATTTATTTTCAGGCGGTTTGGTTTTACTGTTTCTATCCTGATCCGTTTGGTGAAAGTTGCCCCTCCGATTTTAAAAAGAGCCTGGTAATTGCCTGTTATTGCATCCTGCGATGTTTTTGTTGTAAAAACAAGCAGGTTTTTTCCTTCCGGTTTCTGGATCTGGTTATCAACACGTTGCTGCTGTGGATTTATCAGCTCAAACTGAACCGGATGATCAGCCGGCAAATCACTCTTCATATCCTTTATAAAAACTGACAGAAAGATTGAATCGCCCGGACGCCAAACATCTCTCTCTCCATAGACAAATGCCTTTATGCCATTTTCAGGCTTGTTACCAGCAACATCAAAAGAGCTTAGCGATAATGAATTTCCATCATTCAGCTTAAGGTAATTACGGTCTTTGTCTTTTCCGGCAATAATCAGGAAGGGATTCCTGCCGCAGTGAATTGTTGAGGCGCCCTCCTGGTTTGTATTCCCGGAAGCAATAAGCTGCATCTGGTAGTCATAAACATCAACTGAGACTTCGCTTACAGGCAGGGCCGTAAGGAGATCATTCACCATAACCCGAAGGTTATCATCCTCTCCGATTTTAGCAATAAGACCCAGGTTTGATGCAAGTACGTTCCTTGCAACACTCTTGTCGGGACTGTAATATGCGCCTTTGCACGGATCACGTCGGTCTTCCCATCTGAAATCAGATGAATAATAAGCCTCATTATCGCTGTCTTCATAATAGATATCCGGATTATCCCACAACTCACTGCTCATCTCTTCGGCCTGCTGCAATAGCTCTTCATACCTGAGTTCGTCATCTGACATGGGGCAATCAAGCATGGCATATGATTTTCTCATGCTCAGCCTGACTTTATAAAGAACTCCCGGCTCTACATCAATATAATCAGAGAGGTCTATCGTATATAGATTCCAGGAGCCAGAGCTGCCTCCTGCAGGAATGGTCAGATCAACTTTACCTGAAAAAACTGGACGGCCGAATCGCTTGATGCTGTACCCCGAGTTTATATCAGATTCCTGGAGAAAATATGGAAGATTATTTTCAAATATCTTAATGATCTTCAGGTCGACAGCTTTCAGGCTGGCTGCTTTAAACGGAAATATCAGGTTCTGGGATGCAGGCAGAATGACCCCATTTCCTGACAGCTGTATCCCCGGATTGACAACGGTGAAATCAATTTGTGTTGTATAGGGTGATGAAAGATTTTTACCGCCGGCATTTTTTACGGTGTTTTCCACGTTAAGCGTCACCGTTTTTTGCCAGGATGTTGCCGGATAGAGAGTGACGACATTATTGGTGACAGTAGTTGAAATTGCCGAAGCAGGTTCTGTGTAAATCAATCCTTCGCGATTCTGGGAAGCATCAAGAAGATCCGAAAAAATTATATCTATTTTCTGGTTTGCTCCGGGGCGGACTTTTACATCAAGTACCACAAACTGTCCTTTCGGCGGTATGCTGACTGTCGATGAGCCTTTCTGCTTCAGTCCACCTGCCGCGCCGTTCCAATCCAGGGTAAGCACCTGTGTTTTATCAGTGCGGTTTTCGAGCCTGGCAGAGAGATAATTTTCAACTTCAGCAGGATCAATAAAATCAGATGCTGATAGTTCACCATTCAGTATGTAGACATTTTGTTCTCCGGCCGGGCATTCGAGAATTCCGGTGGTTATGCTGAAGTCTTTTTTCAGAGTCTGAAGTCTCAGCGGAAAAACTTTCAACCGGTCCCTGACTTCACCTATTATTGAAAGATTAACCTCTCCGATATATGTTTTTCCCGGATCAAGGATCTTTGATGGAGTAAAGACGAGAGTGTTATCATCAGTCCATTCAGTCTTACCTTTGATAGCCGGTTCAAAGCTGAATATTCCTGTTGTAGCCTGTTTATTTGCTTTAGCAGCAAACTCCGGTGTGAACCTTATTTCTATCACTGCATTTGCAGGGACAATCCCTGAAGTATATCCGGCGATGTATTCACTGAATCCCTTATCAACGGGAAGTATAACTTGTTGTTTAACAGGTTCTTTCAGGATAAATGTTTTTTCAGCAGTTTTGTCTTTTTGTCCGCAGGATGCGTCAGAACTAATAAAGCAAACAGCAGATATCTGGTAAATTTCATTTTGGAAGAGGATTTAATTTTCAATTTTAAAATTACGAAAAAAAGAGACTCCTTTTTCTTTCTTTTAAACCGACCCCCCATCCCCTCCCGCTACGCTAAAGCTTCGCGGGACAAGCTCTAAAGGGGGGCTAATTTTGTTTGATTTTTATATTTTGTACCTTTGAATAATCGCTGCATAACAATATGAGATCTTGGGCTAATGAAAAAAGCATGTTCTATGGAGCAGATTCAAAAACATTTGAAACTGCTGCACAGCTAAGAAGAAACATGACATTACCTGAATTAATTCTTTGGAAAAGGCTCAGAGACAGAAAACTATTCAAAACCAGATTCAGAAGGCAACATCCAGTTAATACTTTTATTGTTGATTTTTATTGTCATGAATATAAGCTCGTTATTGAAATTGATGGAGAAATACATAATCAAATCGAAAACAGGGAATATGATGATGGACGAGCTTGTGAATTAGAAAAATTTGACTTAAAAATAATAAGATTTACTAATGATCAGGTAATGTTTAATACTGCTTTTGTTATTAAACAAATTCAAAAAATAATTTCTGAATTAAGCCCCCTTCAGGGGGCAGTCACGCCTTGGGCGTGACGGGGGTCAGTATTTACGAAGTCACCATCTCTGATCTCAATTT
>JALONV010000128.1 GCA_025454755.1 Bacteroidales bacterium
GCAGTTACGGGCGGCTGTTCTTTAACGGGAGGAGGAGGAAGCTTAAGTGTATAAAGTTCCATATTCTTTGCCCCGGCGAGCGGAACTTCACCGGTTACATAACCATTTTCCTGGATGCTGGCAGAACCGGCAGTTGTATTTGGCTGGGCATCTAGGAGTATAGTTATTCCTCCTTTATTTAATGCATTCAGTCGCGTGCAGAGATCTTTCATCGAAAACATGTAGAATGTCTCTTCATCGGATACATCCACGGGAATGATCCATGTATCGTTCCTGCGCTCGTCGGTGAAAAGTTTGCCGCGGTAATAAAATATTATCTTCGCATCGTTTGGAAGATCCCTCTGCAGTTTTGTTATGGCAAGCTTAATGTGTGTGTTCAGCGCATCAGGATAGAACTGGATATTCTCCGGAAGTACACCCAGCTTCTTTATAAGCATCTGCTGGAACCTCTCGGCCTCCATTATTGCCAGCTCCTCATTCTCAACATATACAGGCGAGTATGACTGATAATCTTCATTGGCAACAATAATGGCACGTGTATTCCTGCCGTATCCTTTGGCGGCAAGCATCTGTGTAATGTTTTCCTGGCCATAAAGACAGGCACAGGAAAGCAGTGATAATAAAACCAGAACTTTTTTCATAACGGGGATACTAACTGCTTGTCATCAGTTTTTCGAGCTTCTCCTCGTTGAGCTTGAGCTTTGTCTTGAGCTCGTTGCGGATCACCTTTTTGGCAACCTCCATCGATTGTCTGGTGTCGTAAAAGAGCCTCACCTGAACTTCAACCTTGTCCTTTCCGATATTCCTGAATAGCTTGAACGTGGGATCTACATAACCAAGCTCCACTGCAATCTGGTTCTTGGCCGACAGTACAACTTCTGTGACTGTCGCTGCTTCCTGAGTTGAGAGTTGGGCGTTTCCGACATTTGCCGAGATAAGTGAGTTCATTTTGCTTTCGATCATACCTGCCAGCTGGAGCTTGGCGAGCTCTATCGCCTGCATCTCTGCAGCCGACTTTGTCTCGGCAACAGCATTGCCGTCGGCATAAATATATCTTGGGTTACCGTTATCATCAACCATTAACTGCTTCATCCATGCATTCTCAATTATCCTGTCGAGAGCTACAGAGCCGGGTGCTACTGTCCACCCATCCTTCTGCATTTTCTTAGCCTCCCTGGTTGCCTCTTTGGATGCTTTTTCAGCGAGAGTTGCATTCAGACCTGTTGATGCCTGCTGCGACGAAGCGTAGGATGCCATGAGGCAGCCTATAATGATAACAATGAACTTCTTCATAATAAGGGATTGTTAGTATTGAAATTGATTGATCTATTGAGTGATTTATTATCTCAGTTTCCAGATTTTCCACTTCTCTCCCAGGACATCACTTGTAATGCAGACCGGCACCTGTGCTTTACCGTTTACCGCAATGGCATCGACCTTGACATTCTCAAAAAGGTATGTAAAAAGTTCTCCATAAGTGACATTGCCGGATGTCTCCTTCAGCTTTTTCAACAGGTAGTATGTGAAGAGGCCATGCTTCTCCGTGTTGAGAGCCTGTGCTGTCTGTTCGCCTGTGCTGGCTGCGAAGACTACCATGTTTCCCGATATCATATTCTCTTCAGTGCTGGGGGCCATTCTTACCGACCTGGCATTAACAGGGCCCATGTCGCGGCCTCCTCCGCTGAAGCATGCATCGAGGAAGACTGTCACACGTGAGGCACTAGAACTGCTCAGCTGGGCGTACACATCTGCAAGCTTGATCGCCGAAGTCAGGGAGGATGCGCTTACATCGACCGGTATGAGGTAGGGGATCTTTGTAGCCTGGTCAGGGAAGCCATGTCCGGCATAATAAAAGAAAAGCTCTGCTGTCGGCCCCATTGCATTTACAAGCTCGATAGCCCGCTGTATTTGCGTTTTCATGATTGAGTAAGTAGCATCAATCGAGAGCAGAACAAATTTATCCTGTATACCAAGCACCTTTTTCGCGTACTCTGCAAAGATCTTTGCATCGTTAGCTGCAAAATCGACATTTGATTCCGCATCGTATGCATGTGAGTAATCTTCATTGCCGATAATGAGAGCGACCCTTTTTGTGGTCTTGACAGGCAGATTAGGAATTTCCTTGTCAACATCAGACGTAAATGAAGCGGCAGTAACAACAGGCTTTGCTTCTGGAACAGACCTCTGTTCTCCCTGCACTACAATCTGTTTATTGGCTGTAAGCTGAAGATCAATTGGTACAGTTGCCGAGCTTTTGCTGTTATCGGCAAACTTCCCGTAGCTTTCCGAGATTACGAAAGGAAGAATGATCTTGCTCAGGGTATAATTGTTTTTTATTATAAAGGTGTACTTAACTTCCCTTGTCTCACCGGGAGCAAGGTTGCCGACATTTACCGATGAACTCCCGTCTGAGAGAAAGACATTTTCAGTAAGAGGCAGTGACAGGTTTACACTTTCGGCATTTCCCTGCCCCGTATTCTGCACAAGCACTCTGACATCAAATTTCTCATTCTTCCTAACAGGCATATTGCCATAATCGATATCTGCAATTGCAACCATCGGCGTCAGCATGGCTTTGGTCTGGACAACCATCGTTCCGATATCGATCCCAAATCCGTTGGTTTCGGTTATTGTGATGAAGAAGGATGCAGTCGAATTGGTTGTGTTTATATTGCTGGTAACAGGTATTTCAATAGTTTTGACTTCACCCGGCTGAAGTGTTCCGATCGTTTTCGACTGGAATGTAAGTCCCGGAACCCTGTTATTCTCCGTGATCTTTGCCTCGAGGTTCAAGGCAGGACCTTCGCCCGTGTTTCTAACGATGAAAAAGATCCTTGCGTTTTCATTTGCATTGATGAAATTGTTCCCGTCCGTATCGATAAGCTGGGGATTGTCGGCCTGGAGATGAGGGGGCTTGATAGTAACTTCTGGAATAATATTTACATAGCCGGAAACCGACCTGCTCTTTATCACTGCACCTGCATACTGGGAGCCGGAAGCATCCGCCGTTATGTTCACATATACCTGGGGCGACCTGTTCTTAATGACAGCCTGCGGGAACACATTCAGTGTAAAAAAGGTAAGGAAAATGGCTGTTAGGTATTTCCTCATATCGCTTTGAATAGAAACAAACTATAAAGTTATGAAAATTCCTGTTATCTTATTGTGACTTATTTCATTGAACTTTTAATTGTCCTTAACCAGGCGTATGCCTATGATACGATCGATCCTGTCGGGAGCTACCCTTAGCCGGTATGCCGACCTGCATCTCCATCCCGGATCGTACCAGCTTCCTCCCTTGCGTATCTTCTCACTGCCTCTGTCGGGACCTGTGGGATTGGTCTGGTTGCCGCTCTGGTAACTATCAGTATACCAATCGTTTACCCATTCCGAGACATTGCCGTGCATATCGTAGAGACCGAATGCATTCGGAGCATAGCTTCCGACCGGTTGTGTTTTTGCCAGGTACTTGCCTGCTGCTGCGCCATTATATGGTTCTTTGATGCCGTTAAAATTAGCCTGCTCAGTGGTAATATTGTCGCCGGTGTTAAATGTAGTTGTAGATCCTGCACGGCAGGCATATTCCCATTCGGCTTCGGTAGGCAGACGGCAGCCTTTCCAGTCGGCGAAGGCTTTTGCATCCGCCCAGGAGACATTCATTACTGGCCTTGTGCCTCGTCCCCAGCCGTCATCATCGGGTTTTCTGCGGCGCGTGGCTGTGCAGAAAGCATCATATTCTTCGAAAGTGACCTCATACTTGCCTATTTTGAATGATTTCACCGTTACCTGGTGTTGTGTCTCATTGATGACCACCCTTGAAGGTTCTCCGGAGGGAGATCCCATCATGAAGGTTCCTCCAGGAATATCCACCCAGTAAGGATCGTTGGAACTGGCAGGAGCAGGAACAACGGGTGTGGTTCTTGTCTGTGAAGTTGCAGTAGATGTTGTTCCCATGCTTTTTGCCTGGACTTCGAACAGGACATTCCCCACAAGGTTATCGCGTTCAGCCAGCACATCCCAGGTAACTCTCTTGCCAGAGCCGGCAGTCACTCCGGGACCGGCATCGCCGTTTACCTGTCTCAATGCTGAGCTCAGAGACTTGCCGCCATCCGTACTGTAAAACACCGACACATCGAATGTTTGTCCCGGCTGTGCGCCTATGATGTCGTAGGTGATGACGATCTGTCTGCCCGACGTGGTGAATCTTACATTCTGCAATATCTGGGCTCCGGCATCAGGGACGATGAATCCTGAAAGAAAGAGCAGAGCGATGCATCTGCATGTCTTCAAAGTTGATCCGATCTGCATAGTAATCAGTTTAGCAGTACGAATATACTAAAAAATAAAGAAAGACGGAAGACCGAAGACGGAAGACGGAAGACCGGAGACGGAAGACGGAAGACCGAAGACGGAAGACGGAAGACTGACGAACGAAGTTTGAGGAGCAAAGCGACGAAATCCCGAGAACGAAGTGAATCGGGAGAGGAACCGGAGCGAAGCGGAGCTCGGCGAAGCCAAATTCCAATTCCGCAGAGCGGAACCGAAGATGCAAAATAACTTTTTTTGACATTTCCTCTGAATAGACTTAAATTTGGCAACCAAAGCAATTAATGAGGTAAAAGAAACATCTGCATTCCTGATCATGTTTTCAAAGGAAAATCTGTATAGTATAAACAAATATTTTAAGATTTTAAAGATGAAAAAGAAATCAATATTAATTGAAGCCCTGGTGATTTTAATAGGTCCAATCGGAGGATATATAGGTTATTAACCAAACATCACCTGGAAACTTACCCAGGCAGGATTCTGGTTCATATGTCAGCACGACAGCCGTTCAGGATGACAAAAAATGATACAACTTTCGACAATGGTAAATATAAGGAGAAACGACATTTGACCATAAATAATCAAATTTTGGAATGAAAATAAAGCAGATACTCCTTACAGGTTGCATATTTCTGATCTCATTGAGCCTCATGTCAAAAAACAAAATTGCAGTTTAAACATTTATTATCGCCTCAATCCATGAAAAATTATTTGCTGATAGCATTACTATTCATTGGCTTTGAAATTTCTCTGTTTAGTCAAAGCTCAGTACCCGGATTTGTCAAGGACAGCCTGAATACATACATTAACAGGGCATTGCATGAATGGAACATCCCGGGTGTTGCCGTGGCTGTTGTTAAAGATGGAAATCTGGTTGTCGCCAGAGGCTATGGAAGGCAAAGTATAGTCGGCGATGATAAGGTTGATGAGAACACGTTATTTATGATTGGTTCAAATACCAAAGCTTTTACCGGGACAATTCTTGCACTATTGCAATACGAAGAAAAATGTTCCCTTAATGATAAGATTATTAAATGGCTTCCGGATTTCACCATGAAGGATCCCTGGGTTGCCAGAGAACTGAATCTGAATGATGTTCTTTCCCATCGCATAGGTATGGAAACTTTCCAGGGAGATTTTATGTACTGGACTTCAGCATTGACAAGAAAGGAGGTTCTGCAAAAGTTCGGGGGATTGACTCCCATATATGGTTTCAGAAGCAAATGGGGATACACAAATGCCGGATTCTTGATTGCAGGAGAATGTATTCAGAAGATCAGCGGGCAAAGCTGGGAATCCATTATCAGAAGCCGGATCTTCGATCCGTTGCAGATGAACCGTACAAGAGCATTAGCCGCAGAAATGCCGCTGCAGCAAAACATCGCAGCACCACACACACTGGTTTTCGATACTTTAAAACTCCTTCCATATCCGGTTATGGATAATCTTGCACCTGCCGGCTCTGTTTGCTCCTCCGTCAGCGACATGAGTCACTGGTTAATTTGCCAGCTTGACAGCGGCAGATTCAATGGTAAATCAGTAATTCCATTTTCAGTAATTCGGGAAACACGCCAGCCACGGTCTGTTATCGGAAGTTCCAGTTCTCCTTTCAACAGATCTCACTTCAGCCTGTATGGCCTTGGCTGGGATTTAACTGACTATGAGGGTAGGGAAATAGTGTCTCACACTGGCGGCGTTAATGGATTTGTAACATCTGTAACCTTTTTGCCTGAAGAAAACCTGGGCATCGTTGTACTGACAAACACTGACGAGAATTATTTCTATGAAGCCCTGAAATGGGAGATACTGGATTCTTATCTGAATTTACCTTATCGTAATTACAGTCAATTGTACAATAAATACTTTAAGTTAAGTTCGGAAAGGAAGATCTCTGTGTATAAGGCTCAAAAAGATAGTGTTGCGATGTATCTTAAGCCTTCAATCTCTTTAAAGAATTTCACAGGTCACTATTTACATCCGGTTTATGGATATTTAGATATTACTCAGGCAGACAACAGGTTAAAGATGACTTTTGAACATCATCCAAACCTTGTGGGGAACCTGGAATATTTAAGCGGAGAAAGGTTCCTGTGCACATATAGTGATCCTGTCTATGGAATAAAAGTCTTGACTTTTAAAATAGATAATGGCAAAGTAAAATCGGTGATTGTGAGAGTAAATGACTTTATTGAGTTTTTACCGTATGAATTTGTAAAACAATCATGAAATAAATATTTCAGTTAAAAGTTAAAGTCATATATTCCCGGACAGTAAGTACCGAATTATATGAAATCTATTAATTAATTTGTTAAACCATGAAAAACAAAATCATCCAATTCATCGTGATAATCCTGTTTGTGATTATCTCAGCAGACTCATTCTCCCAGGTTCAGAAGGAGCTTAAGACACAGATAAAACCGGCCTTGCTTGTTATTGATATTCAGAATGCTTATTTAAGCGGAATGGCTCAGAAGGAAAAAGAAACAGCCATGTTGAATATTAACTATTATATACAGCTCTTCCGCAGTCATGACTGCCCGATTATCAGAATATACCATTACAGCAAACAATGGGGTCCGGAACAGGGCACAGAGCAATTTGAATTCCCATCGTCAGTGTTAATCAAACCTGATGATCCCAAAGTGATCAAGACGTATCCCGATGGCTTCAATAAAACCGAGCTCGATAAAGTCCTGAAAGAAAAAGGGATCAATACGGTATTCCTGTGCGGATTAAGCTCTGTGGGATGTGTTCTGGCAACATGGATAGGAGCCCAGAACTATGACTATAAGGCATTCTTTATAAAAGATGCAATAATGAGTCATAATGAAGAGTACACGAGTAATATTGAGACAATGTTTGATGCTGTCAGTTATGATGTTATAAGTTTAGTACTGGAGAATTCGGGGAAGTAGATTTACCAGACAACCGGTTCTATCGCCGGGCAATTGATTCTAATGCGCTGAAACTTTATTTGCTCACTGTTAATATGAAACACTATTTCGTAGCCCAGATCAGGATACATGATCATAAAGAGTATGAAAAATATCTTGAAAATTTCGATGAGATATTTTCAAGGTATAAAGGTGAATACCTTGCAATTGATGAATCACCGGCTCTGCTGGAAGGGAAATGGGACTATACAAAATCAGTTATTGTAAAATTTGAAAGTAAGAAGGATTTCGAAGACTGGTATTATTCTGCAGACTATCAGAAGATATTGAAACACAGACTGAAAGCGGCAAAATGCGATACGATCCTGTTGAAAGGTATTGACTAAAATCAGATCCATCGCCGGTAGCCCGATGCCTGACGCCTGACGCTTTTATCAGAAACCTGCAATCTTCCACCCCTTACGATAACTCCTGCCGATATATTTGTTGGCTTCCGGATTATTTGTCGTCATCGGCGAGGAATACCATTTGAGCAATGTATCCGGAACACGGATAGCCACTGTCCCGAGCAATATTGCTTCTGTCATAGGACCCGACTGTGAGAAATGTGATTCGGTCTCAGGTCCTCCAAGACAGGCCACAACAAAGCTGTGGTAATGGTTGCCGGCTTCAAATTCAGGTAATTTATAATCTTTAAATTTCTCCTCAGGGAAAAGAACGGG
>JALONV010000056.1 GCA_025454755.1 Bacteroidales bacterium
TACTACACGGGCTGTTGCTTCAAATCCTTCATCC
Source organism: Bacteroidales bacterium (assembly GCA_025454755.1). Taxonomy (GTDB): domain Bacteria; phylum Bacteroidota; class Bacteroidia; order Bacteroidales; family VadinHA17; genus LD21. The sequence continues at coordinate 35 of JALONV010000056.1, forward strand.
GTAGTGAACCTGAGGAAGAAAATCCCTGAAACAAGCATGAACAAATTCATTTCGTCCATGATCAGCTTTTTTCTTGAACGCGACAGGATAAATAAAATAACTGAGCTTTCCGAAGAAGAAGTATCAGCAATCGGATCGCTGGCAGAATCGAAATACCGGAGCTGGGAATGGAATTATGCTTATGGGCCTGAATATCAATTTGATAAGTCATTTGAAGTTGACGGGAAACCACATCAATGCTCGATGGCAGTAAAAGATGGAATCATCAGGGAATGCAGAATAGAAGGTTCAGAAATGATGGCGGTAACAGCTGAAAAACTTATTGGCTGCAGACATATGCCACATGATCTGGAAGTGATGTTTGAAAGAAGAAAAGCTATTTTTGCAGCATGGATATTTTAAAATCAGTTGTTGTATGGCTGGTTGGGATAACAATCATCGTTATCCTTTTTCCTGCCACGTTGCTTGTGTGGCTTCTGGCTCTGCCCTTTGACAGAAAAAGGAAAGCGACACATGCCATGCTCATTCTGCATGGTATTGTCCTGGCCTATGCGGTTCCGATATGGAAAATCAATATCGATGGCAGAAAGAAAGCTGTTAAAGGAACTACCTACGTCATTATCTGCAACCATCAATCTATACTCGACATTCTTCTGGTTAACTGCCTCCGTTACCGTTTCAAATGGATCTCAAAAATAGAGAATACAAAAGTGTGTAGTTAACAGGGGAGATAAGGAGAGCAAGGAGATAATGATGGAAGAATCATTGAAGTGCCTCATGGATGGGACTTCCATTATGCTCTTTCCGGAAGGAACACGTTCGACCGATAATCAGATTGGTTTTTTCAGGCGGGGTGCATTTCAGCTGGCGCTCTCTGCAGGGGTGCCTGTTCTTCCAATACTTATCGACGGAACGGGAGGAGTTCTGCCTAAACATGGACTGATTTTCGGAGGATTCCATAATATCGCAATAAGAGTTCTGGATCCTGTACTGCCCGGAGCATTCGGTACTGAAGATTGTGACCAGCTTGCAGCCAGGTTCCAGATGATGATGACAGATGCGCTTAAAGAGCTCAGGAAAGAAAAGAGCAAATAATGCCACATTCATCTTCATACCGGCGTATCCTTCACAGAATGGGTTATTACAATTACCAGCAGGGATTGATCTACCGCCATCTCAATCAGCACAGCGGATGGGACAGCCATCTTGAACATTGCCGCGATTTCATCCTTAAAGCTGTCGATAAGGTGAAGCCAGACAGCATAACAGTTCTGGGCAGCGGATGGCTGATAGAGCTTCCTCTGGCAGACCTGTCGGAAAGAACAAAAAAGATAACTCTTATCGACATAGTCCATCCACCCGAAGTAATTGAACAGAGTGCCGGATTAAGAAATGTAAAGTTATCAGAACAGGATGTCTCGGGAGGACTGATCCAGGAGGTTTGGAATAAAGCAGGGGCGAAAACTTTTTTTAATAAACTACCGTCTCTTGAAACGATAACAATCCCAATATATGAACCGGAAGAAGATCCCGGACTGGTTATCTCCCTGAACATACTTACACAACTCGAGATATTGCCGGAAAAACTCCTGAGAAAAAAGAGCAGAGCCAGGGATGAGGATTTCATCAGTTTTAAAAAGGAGATCCAGGAAAAACATATCAGTTTTCTGAAGAAGCAGGCTTCAATTTTAATCTCGGATATTGTCGAGGTCATTATCGATGCCAAAGGAAACAAAATTGAAAATAACACATTGCTGACAGGCCTTCCTTCAGCAAGATTATCAGAAAACTGGATTTGGGATTTTGATCTGATGCATGCAGATTACAACCTGAAAAAATCACAGTTCAAGGTAGCGGCAATTCTGATATAATAATGATTGTAATTAACAGGGAGATTCCGAGCGAAGCCGGGGAATCTCCATTATCAATACTCTTTTATCAACATTTTACTGACAGGGTAACCTTCAATCAATCAGAAAAATATTATAACTCCTGACCTTTTATCATTTTTTAGTGATTAAAAATCCGTCAAATTGTTGAAAAATTGCCGGATTGCGACCATTCTAATTCCTTATATTTGCGCAAAATTTTTTTCAAGATGACGGTTGTTGGATATTCTGAGGAACACATAAAGACCCTTGAATGGAGAGAGCATATCCGCCTGAGACCCGGCATGTATATCGGAAAGCTTGGCGACGGTTCATCACAGGATGATGGAGTTTATGTACTTCTGAAGGAGGTGATGGATAATGCCGTTGATGAATACATGATGGGCTTCGGGAAGAAGATTGATGTATCGATCAGCGGAAGGGAAGTGAAGGTACGTGATTTTGGCCGAGGTATTCCGCTAGGCAAAGTCCTTGATGCCGTATCGAGAATGAATACCGGCGCAAAATACGATTCCAAAGCCTTCAAAAAATCTGTCGGACTTAACGGGGTAGGAGTTAAGGCTGTAAACGCTCTCTCCTCAAGGTTTGTCATAAGGTCAATACGAGACGGACAGATTAAGGTAAGCGAGTTTGAACACGGCCTTACGGTGAAAGACCACCCGCTGAAATCCACAACGGAAGAAAATGGCTGTGAAGTGATCTTCCAGCCCGACGAGGTGATGTTCGGGAACTATTTCTATATCTCGGAATACGTGGATGCAATGCTGAAAAACTACGTATACCTGAACTCAGGCCTGATCATCAATTTTAATGGCAACAAGTTCTTTTCAAGGAACGGGCTCGCCGACCTCCTCAACGAGAACATGAGCAAGGAGGGTCTTTATCCGCTCATTCACCTTAAGGGTGAAGACATTGAAGTTGCATTTACTCACGGAACCCAGTACGGGGAAGATTATTACAGCTTCGTTAACGGACAAAATACAACCCAGGGAGGTAGCCATCTGGCAGCTTTCAAGGAAGCTCTTGTAAGGACGATCAAGGATTTTTACAAGAAGGATTATGATTCTGCAGATATCAAATCATCGATAATTGCCGCCGTAAGCATTAAAGTGGAGGAACCAATATTTGAATCCCAGACCAAGACAAAACTGGGTTCAAAAGATATGGGTCCCGAAGGTCCCTCTGTGAGGAATTTCATCACCGAATTCATCAAAAAGGCACTCGACGACTACCTGCATAAGAATCCTGAAACTGCAAGGATCATGCTCCAGAAGATCCAGGATTCGGAGAAGGAGAGAAAAGCGATATCCTCTATCCAGAAGCTTGCAAGGGAAAGAGCCAGGAAGGTTAATCTTCATAACAAGAAGCTGAGAGACTGCAGGATACATTACAATACAAATGATGACAGAAAGCTCGATTCCACTCTGTTCATAACAGAAGGCGACTCGGCAAGCGGCTCTATAACAAAGTCGCGTAACGTTGAAACACAAGCTGTATTCAGCCTCCGCGGAAAACCTCTCAATACATACGGGCTTACAAAAAAGATAGTTTATGAGAACGAAGAGTTCAACCTGCTCCAGGCAGCGCTGAACATTGAAGAAGATATCGAAGACCTTCGATATAATAATGTCATTATTGCAACAGATGCCGATGTCGATGGCATGCATATCAGGCTTCTCCTTCTTACATTCTTCCTGCAGTTCTTCCCCGATCTTGTCAGAAAAGGGCATGTATATATTCTTCAGACGCCTCTGTTCAGGGTCAGGAACAAAAAGGAAACAAGATATTGCTATACACACGACGAGAAGACAAAAGCCATAAAGGCTCTTGGTCCTAATCCTGAGATAACAAGATTCAAGGGATTGGGAGAGATATCCCCGGACGAGTTCAGTCATTTCATCGGGAAAGACATGAGACTTGAACCTGTGAGGATGAAAAAACAGGATACCATAAACGGTTACCTTGAATTTTATATGGGAAAAAATACTCCTGAGAGACAGGACTTTATTATAGATAACCTGCGGATTGAAGAAGACAAGGTTGAACAAGAAGTATAAATTATTGAATAGCAGGCCGATATGATACTTGTAGAAGATTATGAACCCGAAACGGGGGATAAGGCTGGTGGTGAAAATATACCTGAAGGACCTGTTGCATTGCATTCGGTGACAGCCCTTTCGGGGATGTACCAGGACTGGTTCCTTGATTATGCATCCTATGTAATTCTTGAACGTGCAGTTCCTGCCCTTTTTGATGGTCTTAAACCAGTCCAGCGCAGGATTCTCCATTCCATGAAAAGGATGGACGACGGAAGATTCAACAAGGTTGCTAATATCATCGGGCACACAATGCAGTTTCATCCTCATGGCGATGCGTCTATCGGCGACGCCCTGGTTCAGCTCGGCGAAAAGGATCTTCTCATTGACACCCAGGGTAACTGGGGAAATATTCTGACAGGAGATGGAGCAGCAGCGCCGCGATACATTGAAGCCAGGCTTTCAAAATTTGCTCTCGATGTTGTCTTCAATCCGAAAACGACGGAATGGAAACTCTCATACGACGGACGTAACAAGGAGCCTGTCACCCTTCCTGTAAAATTCCCGTTGCTGCTTTCAATGGGAGTCGAGGGTATTGCTGTCGGACTGGCATCGAAGATACTTCCACATAATTTCAACGAACTTATCGACGCCACTATTAATTATCTCCAGGGAAAGGAATTTTCGATCTATCCTGATTTCCCGACCGGAGGAATGATTGACATCTCGAAATATAATGACGGCCAGCGCGGAGGTGCAGTAAAAGTAAGGGCTAAGGTCGAAAAAGTCGATAAGAAAGAATTGATAATCACAGAGATTCCATTCGGAAAAACGACTTCATCGCTTATTGAATCAATAATAAAGGCGAACGAAAAGGGAAAGATCAAGATCAAAAAGATTGATGACAATACTGCTGCAAATGTCGAGATAGTGATTCAGCTGATGCCGGGAGTCTCGCCGGATATGACCATCGACGCCCTGTACGCCTTTACGGATTGTGAATATTCAATCTCTCCAAACACCTGCGTAATTACCGAAAACAAACCCTCCTTCATGGGAGTAAGCGATATCCTTAAACATTCTGCTGACCGAACGGTAATGCTTTTAAAAAGTGAGCTTCAGATCAGGAAGAATGAGCTGCAGGAGGAGTGGCACATGTCATCACTCGAAAAGATCTTCATCGAAGAGAAGATATACCGCGACATTGAGGAGTGCGAAACATGGGAAGCTGTTATAACCGCAATCGAAAAAGGGCTCAAGCCTTTCAGGAAAAAATTACTCCGCGATATTACCCGCGAAGATATTATCCAGCTTACGGAAATAAAGATCAAGAGAATTTCCAGGTACGATTCCAAAAAAGCAAATGAGCACATAAAAGGACTCGAAATTGAGCTCGACGAAGTGAAAAATCATCTTAAAAACATAATCCCTTTCACAATAAATTATTTCAAGCAGATAAAGAAAAAGTACGGAAAAGGAAAGGAGAGGAAAACAGAGATAAGGAACTTCGACACTATTCAGGCTGCCAAGGTCGTTGCGAACAATGCCAAGCTCTATGCCAATTTCAAAGAGGGATTCATCGGAACCGGATTGAAGAAAGACGATTTTGTCTGTGACTGTTCCGATATCGATGATATAATTGTCATCAGGAAAGATGGTGTCTATATGATAACAAAAGTTGCCGATAAGGTTTTCGTCGGCAACGATATCATTCATGCCGCAGTATTCCTTAAAAATGATGAACGCACCATATATAATGTTATATATCAGGATGGGAAGGATGGTCCGCTTCTGGCTAAAAGATGTGCGATCACAGGTCTTACCCGCGATAAGGAATATAATCTTACAAGAGGCAAGGCAGGTTCAAAAATAGTTTATTTCAGCGCCAATCCAAATGGAGAAGCCGAAGTCATAAAAGTGTATCATAAGCCCAAAGCCCGTCTTAAAAAGATTGAATTTGAATTCGATTTCGGACAGCTTAATATTAAGGGCAAATCGTCTATGGGGAATATCCTTACCAGGAATGCAGTCCATAAGATCGCCCTGAAGGAAAAAGGACTATCAACACTGGGAGGAAGAAAAATTTGGTTCGACGATGCAGTGTTCAGGCTTAACGTCGACGGAAGAGGCAATTACCTGGGCGAATTCGGCGGCGACGACAAAATTCTTGTAATAACCAAGAACGGATATTTCAGGCATACAGGATTTGACCTGTCGAATCATTTTGAAGATAATATTCTGATCATAGAAAAGTTCCGGCCAGGGAAAGTATATTCCGCTGTTTACTGGGATGCCGAACAGAAATTCTACTATGTCAAAAGATTCACGATTGAAGAGTCCGAAAAACCGCAATGTTTTATAAATGAAGATCCGGAATCAAAGATGATCAGCATTACGGAAGTTGAATATCCCAGATTAGAGATAAAATTCGGCGGCAAGCACAAGAACCGAGACAATGAGATAATTGAAGTTGCTGAGTTCATCGGAGTAAAGAGCTACAAGGCAAAAGGGAAGAGGCTTACCAGCTTCATGGTTGACAATATTCACGAGATTGAACCTGTAGTGAAGAAAGAAAGCAAACCTCGGGAAAAGATAAAAGACGATGAGGAGACCCTGCCCCCTTCACATGACGATCCCGCCCAGATGAAACTGGAACTGTAATGCCGGAGAGGAAAACCATATTCTTTATTGGTTTCATGGGCAGCGGAAAATCGACTGCAGGTAAAAAACTTGCTTCATTACTCGGCTGGACATTCATCGACATAGACAGAAAGATTGAAGAGATTGCCGGAAAAACAATTCCACAGATATTTTCGCAGGAAGGCGAGGAGGTTTTCAGGAAAATTGAATCTGAAGTCCTGAAGAGCATAAAAACGCAGGAAGGAATTGTGGTTTCAACAGGGGGAGGAACTCCCTGCCATGGTGATAATATGGATTACATGCTCGGATCCGGCCTTACAGTTTATCTGAAAATGACTCCGGAACAACTCACCTGCAGGTTGCTCGAATCGACCGCAGTCAGACCACTTATTAAAAATGTTTCTGATGAAGAGCTTCCGGGATTCATTGAAAGGGTCCTTTCCTCAAGGGAAAAATGGTATAGCCAGGCTGATATAATTATTGAAGGTATTAATTTGGATATCAACAGGTTACTATCGATGATAAAAAATCAGCTGTCAAGCTGACCTGCAAACTAGTCTAACCAGGCATCATTTCTCAACATCACCGCTTTTATACGGTTCGTCAAAAAAAACTGACGATAATGACGAAAATAAGATTAAATTCTTAATTTTAGGAGGCATTTTAAAAACGGGGGAAAAGAATGAAAGACAGATTATTTAAACTCATGGGGATAGAGCCCGGTGAGGAATCTATGATCTCCCTGCTTCTTACCCAGTCTGTCTTTATCGGAATATTCTTTGGAGCTTTTGATATCAGCGCACATTCATTCTTCCTTTCAGTATTTGACGAAAAAATGATGGCCCGGGGCTATGTGCTTTCAGGTCTGGCAGGTATTGTTCTTACATCTTTTTATACATTTCTTCAGACAAAAATTCAGTTCAGGAATTTTGCCATTGCCAACCTTTTCTTTGTCACTATACTCACATTAATACTCTGGATTCTGCTGATAATAAGTCCGGCCAATTGGGTGATATGGCTGGTTTTTATTATGCTTGGACCGCTTAACATACTCGCAATGCTGGGATTCTGGGGAACAGTAAGCCGCCTCTTCACACTCCGGCAGGGAAAACGTTTGTTCGGCCTCATCGATGCCGGACTGGTGATCGGCATCATCGTAAGCTGTTATGCTATTCCTATACTTCTTTCAATAAATTTCCGTCCCCATAATATTATGCTGATAAGTGCCGGAGCAGCACTTACAGGCAGCATCGTTCAGATAATCATAGGCTCGCGCTTCAGCTTCTCACACGGAAAGACCGAAAAGGAACCTGAGCCTGCCAGGGAAAAAAGATCGCTCCTTAATGTATTGCGCAGTGATTCTTATATCAGAACCATAGCAGTGTTCATCGCCCTTTCGGTGATGACTGCCTTCTTTGTCCAGTATTCATTTATGGCTGTCACCAGGGAACAATATCCTGCAGAAGATGATATGGCTCGTTTTCTCGGGCTTTTCACCGGCAGCATGATGATCTTTACCCTGCTGATCAAACTGCTGGTATTCTCATACCTTATCAAGAATTATGGTTTGCGAACCTGTCTTGCATTATCTCCGATACTTATTGCAGCATTCTCCGTATTTGCAGTTGTGATCGGACTGATAAAAGGTTATACAATTGCCGCAGGCATTGGATTCCTGCTCTTCTTTATGCTCCTTGCCCTCAGCCGCCTGTTTTCAAAATCGCTCAAAGATTCTATTGAGTCTCCCTCGTTTAAAGTGATTTATCAGACAATTAATGAAAACATCCGGTATGAAATTCAATCGGGAATGGATGGCACAATTAATGAAATAGCCGCCCTGACATCAGGACTTTTACTTGCCGGGATGGGAATATTGAGTTTCGTAAAACTCATACATTTTTCCATTGTCCTTATTTTCATAGCAGTATTGTGGATATTAATTGCATTCAGATTGTACTCAGGATACAGGAATTCAATTAGAAAAGCTCTTGAAACCGTAGGGGAAGAAAACGATCAGATTGAAAGCAGGTCCCTGGTCCTTGAATATCAGAACAGATTTTCTTCATCACTTGCGTTCAGGGATGATTACTTTAATCTGGTTTCGGGAAGATTTGATAATCTGAAAAACAGGAGCACAGGTTTTTATAATAAACTGGTTGAAGAAGCAGATCTTGTGAAAGACATCAACCTGCTTCCTGCATTAAAAAAGCTTGCATCTGAGATTTCACTTGATGAGGATCTGCGTCTCAGATCAGAGAAGACGATCGAAAGCCTCGAACTGTTATCGTCCGGATACCAGCAGAAGGATGATAAGCTTTTCGATGCCCGCATGATACTTGCAGATTCAAGGATGCCGCAGACAACCCAGATACTGAGGCTTCTCAGGGATAATTCTCCTGAATCAAAGCGGCTGGCAATCTATATGATAGGGAAGTTCAGGATTACAGATATGTTGCCTGAAGTTTCGGAATGTCTTAATATTAAGTCGCTGGAGAACCAGGCTGAAAAAGTCTTAAGAAGTTTTGGCAAAGATGCTGATAAAGAATTGCGCCGGTATTATCTTCTCTCATCGGGCAACATTAAGGTCAGCAGGAGAATTCTCAGGCTTCTTGGCGAAAATTGCGAAAAAGAGAATCAGAATTTCCTTTTTGCCAGGCTCTGGTCTAATTCGCGTCAGTTAAGAGAGACGGCACTAAGCAAACTTGTTGATTGCGGGTTCATTCCAACAGAAGAAGAAAAGGACAGGCTTCACCAGATGATCTCCGATACCATCGGTATAATGACATGGAACCTTTCGGCGAAAATTTCCCTGAAACGGGGAGATGACAATTTTCTTCAGGAAGAGCTCGACAAGGAAATATCAAGATGGAACGATTTCCTTTTCAGCCTGCTTTCAATAACCTATGACAGGGGATCCGTTACCAGGATAAGGGAAAATCTTGAAGGAGGAACTGTCGAAAGCGTCAACTACGCTCTGGAAATGATTGACATGGTAATTGATGATTCGATAAAACCGAAAATTAGTCCCCTCCTCGATGTTATACCTGAAGAAGAAAAGGTCAGACATCTTTTCCAGTTTTTCCCGGGAGAGATTCCTGAATATAACAGCCTCATGGAAGATATAATTAACCGCGATTATAATCTTCTGGGTATCTGGATCAGAGCCTGTGCATTAAGAAATCTGAAAGACATCAATTCAGGAAACCTCGCGCAATCAATAGTCGCATTGCTCTTCAGCCCTGAGATAATACTGCAGGAAGAATCTGCAAGGCTGCTCTCAAGATCGGGGAAAGATCTTTTCACTGAAGTCAGCTCCAGGATCCCTGCTGATATCAGAGAAAGGCTGAAGAAAATTTCAGGCGGCAATACGGCTGAGGAAGAATTTGTTTATGATAAAGTCAGGTTCCTGTCATCATGTTTTGCCGGTACCAGAGAGGAAGATCTTCTCTTCCTGGCCGGATCAATGTTATATGCGAAAAAGATCAGCTGGGAAATATTTCCTCAGCAGGAAGGGGTAATCGTCTGGTCGGGGAATAAAAATAACGTCAGGATGATCTATAGAGCAGCTGACCATGCAGAGGAGGATTTTCATGACAGAACCTCTGATTTCTATTATATTCTGCCTCTTCCTTCAGTTGAAGATTATTATCACCATTTCCCTGAAAAAGCAGTCTATATAATGAACTATATAGAAAATATTAAGGAATAAATGACTTCTTATGGCAAAAGGAAGAGCGACAACGATTTTTAAACAGCTGATATTCAACATAGTAATACCAACATTATTGGCATTGCTCGTCCTTGCGGCTTTTAATTTCTACAGGACACGCCGGATACTTACAACCCAAACCGAAGAGAAAAACAAATTGCTATCGAATGAAATAACCAAGATCCTGAGATTTCAGGATGTTGCATTCAAACTAATTGATGAGGAGGTGGACAACAGGTTGAAAAACTTCAGCAATACTCTTGTCGACAAATATTTTACAAATACTGACAACCTTGAAAAAGAAAAACTGAACCTCAGGGGAATCGCAAATAAGATGGGTATGGACTCAGTAAATGAGGACATTTATATCATCAGACGCGACGGGATAGTTATAAACACAACTTTTCAACAGGATTTAGACACCAACCTCTATTCTTATGGTGAAAAGTTTCAGAATTTTCTGCTCGATATTTTCAGGAACCGGGATTTTGTCACCGACCTGTTCGCCATTGAAGCAACAACAAAAAGGCCAAAGAAGTACACCTATCAGCCTACACATGACCGGAAATATATAATTGAACTGGGAGCTTATTCCAAAAAAGCAGATGATATAATCAACTTCATGGAAGAGACCAAGAACGAGATAAAGAACGAATCAGAAGGCATCATAGATGTCGAACTTTTTTTAATGGCAGACGAGCCTTTCAGCATGAACCAGGATGTTCTTGAGGTTCCGGCACACGATACAATACTACTGGCCGCATTCCAGAACAGGGATACATTAGTGGTAGAACGGAATAAAGATGGCTGGTACCAGTACCAGTATATCTATGTGGAAAGATCAGCTTCAAATCTTTATAAGGGTTCCGTCATCAGGATCATTTCTGATGTGACCCAGCAGAAAGCCCTGTTCAGGCGTGAAGCATTATTTTTTATTGTGATCTTCGGAATTACCCTGTTTATTGTTGCTTACCTCATTTATCGAAAGACAAGGGTGATAACTCTTCCAATAAAGAACCTTGTTGAAAATGTAGACAGGATAACAAACGGAAACCTTCGTGAGCGTGCAGAGGTTACAGGCAATAATGAAGTAACAAGGCTCTCTGAGAAATTCAATATGATGATCGCGCAGCTTGAGAGCTATTATTATGAACTTGAGGCGAAGGTTAAGGAGAGAACGATAAAAATAGAAAAGCAGAAAGAAGAAATAGAGGAACAGAAGAAACATATTATGGATAGCATCCATTATGCGCGCCGCATTCAGAATGCTATTCTGCCATCATTCTCAATGATAAGCGAACACCTCAGCAATTATTTTGTCCTTTATCTTCCCAAGGATATTGTGAGCGGTGATTTCTACTGGTTCCATGATGCTGATGGATTATTCATGGTTGCAGCAGTCGACTGCACGGGCCACGGTGTTCCCGGCGCTTTCATGTCGATAGTTGGCTTTAACCAGCTTAACCACGTTGTGAATGTGAAGAAAGCAAGATCGGCAAGCGTCATTCTTGACGAACTGAACAAGGGAGTAATAACGACTCTGAATGAGAACAAAACCACCGGATCGATAAAAGACGGTATGGATATGGCTCTCTGCATCCTTGATCTTAAATCCAATAATGCCGAATTTGCAGGCGCCAATAATCCAATGTACCTGATAAGAAACAACCAGCTTATAAAATATAAGGGTGACAGGTTCCCGATAGGCGCCTTTGAAGGATCAGAACCCCAGCTGTTTAATAACAATGAAATAGATCTTTCCGACGGAGATTGCATCTACCTGTTCTCCGACGGATATGCTGACCAGTTTGGGGGTCCTGAAAACAAAAAGTTTATGTACAAGAAGTTTGAGGACCTGCTTATTGAAATAAACAGGAAGCCTATGGAGGTTCAGAAAGAAATACTTCTTTCAAGGCTCGATGAGTGGAAAGGCAAAAACGAACAGGTGGATGACATCCTTATAATAGGCATCAGAATTTAGTGAGCCAATATATTCTTTTCGATTATGGGATCAAAAAGTGAGACCCTGAATTTCAATCCATTTCCCGGATTGAGGCCTTTTGCTCCGGAAGAGAGCGATCTTTTCTTTGGACGTGAGACAGAAAGCCGTGAAGTGATGGACAAACTTCTCAGAAACCGTTTCATCACTGTCATTGGAGCCTCGGGGACAGGTAAATCTTCACTGATCTATTGCGGCGTATTGCCAAAGATCAGAGATTTTGAAAGAAGCGACTCATCGTTCTGGAGAATAATAATGTTCAGGCCGGGGAACGATCCTTTCGGTAACCTTGGAACTGCCATCCTGGAACATATCGTGGAAACGGGAATGCAGAAAGTAGCGGTTGATAACATCATTCTCGACATGCACCTCACCGCTGACGGCATAACCGAGACCATTAAGAAATATCTGATAAACAAAAACGAGAAGGTTCTGCTTGTTCTGGACCAGTTCGAAGAGCTGTTCAGGTACAGCACCCTCAGCGCCGGAGGCGACAAAGGAGCCCAGGCTGCTGAGTTCGTGGGAAAGATTGTAAATGCTGTAAACCAGACAGCTTCAAATATTTACACGATTGTAACTATGCGCTCCGATTTTATTGGAGAATGTGCACATTACCAGGGACTTACACAACTTATAAATAACAGCAACTACCTCGTTCCCCACATGAGCAGGGAGAACTACAGGCAGGCAATAGAAGGGCCTGTGAAATACGCAGGTGCTGGAATCGATCAGAAACTTGTTGAGACAATACTCGATGATATAGGCGAGAGGACCGATCAGCTACCTGTACTTCAGCATGCCCTGATGAGAACATGGACATACTGGCAGGATCTGGAAGATCCGGGACGTTCCATCAGTCATACCGATTACGATTCCGTCGGAACCATGAGCGACGCAATGTCGCGACATGCCAATGAGGCATTCGAAGAGCTGGATCCCCGTGGCAAGGAGATCTGCGAAAAGATGTTCAAGACCATAACCGAAAAAGGTACAGATAATAAAGGTATCCGTCATCCGTCGAGCGTTACCACGCTGAAATCGGTTATTCAGTGCACATCTGAGGAACTGTTCGGGGTAGTTGAAAAATTCAGGATCCCATCACGATCTTTTGTTACACCAAGGCAGGATATACCGCTTACTGACGACTCGATCATTGACCTGTCTCATGAAAGCCTTATGAGGCTTTGGGACCGGCTTAGAGACTGGGTTGACAATGAAGCTGCCTCCGTTCAGATGTATCTCCGCCTGTCGGAAGCATCTGCCATGTACCAGCAGGGAAAGACAAGCCTCCTGAGGCCTCCCGATCTTCAGCTGGCAATCAACTGGCGCGACCAGCAAAAACCAACACTTACATGGGCACAGAGATATAATCCGGCATTCGAAAGGGCAATGGTCTACCTGCGCACCAGCGAAAAAGAGTACCAGGATGAGGAAGAAGCAAAGATCCGCCTCCAGAAGCGTCAGATAAGAAGAACAAGGATAATTGCAATGATACTTGGAGGAGCAGCTATAATTTCCGGAGGATTCATGCTCTATGCATTTGTTCAGAAGATCGCTGCAGATAAAGCTCAAATCGAGGCTGAGTTTAATGCTGCTGAAGCCAAACGTCAGGAACAGTATGCATTAATTCAGAAAGACTCCGCTCAGATTGCCCGTGTACTTGCCGATTCTAATGCTGTTAAAGCCCAAAAGAATGAAGCAGAGGCTTTACGACAAAAGGATAGGGCTTTTGTACAACAAAACCGAGCTGAAAGAAATGCAGAATTAGCCAGGGATCAGGAGAAGATTGCAACTGAACAAAGAGATTCTGCACAAAAGGCAAGAGAAAGAGCCGTTCTCAGTGCAGAGCAGGAAAAAATAGCCAAGGAAAATGCCCTCCGCCTGAGGATGCTTTCAATAGGAAAATCAATGGCGGTAAAATCTCTGCAGGTCGATACGGTACAAAAAGATCTCAAGACACTCCTGGCCTACCAGGCATATCTGTTCAATAAAAGGAATGAAGGATTTCCGAATGATGCCGATATATATAATGGTCTCTATAATATTGCCAGGCAATATGGAAATGTAAACTACAAGACCTTCAAGCATGCAGGGATCAAGAGTATTGCCTTTGTGCCCGGGAAAAGAGAGTTTTATACTTCCGGTTTTGACAACCAGGTACTTAAATGGACTCTTGACGGAACAAACCAGACTTACCAGGTGGTCTATAAAGGAACTGACATTATTGAAGTGCTGGCAGTGAGCCCTGATGCCTCATGGCTGGCTTGCGGAAGCAATAACTCATCGATCAGAATGATACCGCTTAAGGGCAACAGCGTTCAGTACACGCTTACAGGTCATACCGGGATGGTAAAATCACTAATCTTCTCCTTTGACGGGAAATATCTCTATTCAGCAGCTCTCGACGGCAAGGTTATGAAGTGGGATATGGCCACACGCACCAGCACCGACATCACAACAGGATCGATGAAGATACTTTCTATCGATATCTCATCAAACAACAAATATCTTGCAGGCCTTAACCCTGAAGGGAACGTGATACTCTGGAATCCGGATTCGAATTCTGATAATTTCAGGCTGCCTACTGATCTTAAGAATATAAAAACCATTCAATTCAAGCCTGATGAAAATAAACTGGCTATCGGAGACGTAAATGGGAATATTGAAATATGGGACGTTGAAAAACGAATAAGAATCTCTGCAGTAAAAGCACATTCTGCCCAGATTACGGATATCCAGTTCAATCCTGTTCTTAAGCAGATGGCAACTGCCAGCCAGGATAAAACTCTGAAAATCTACAACAATCTTGAAGATCTTACAGAACCTCCTATAACTTTTGCAGACAATGAGGGATTCGTACTTATGATACAATTCAGTCCGGATGGACAGCTGATAATTTCCGGCACGTGGGAAGGAGAAAAGAATCTTGTGAGCAGACCGACACATGTCGATTACCTTGCCGGAGATGTCTGTACCCTTGTTTCGAGAAATATGGAGCAGGAAGAATGGAACACATACGTTGCCAAGGATATCCCTCTTGAAAAAACGTGTACAGAAAAGGATTATAATATTAAAGTAAATGTTGTCAGATAAAGGATCCCGGGAAATGAAAACCAGATTTTCTTTGAATGTCATTTTGCTATCCGCACTTTTGGTCATTACGATTCCTTTTTCCGGGCTGTCGCAGGAGACAAGCAGTTGTGCCGAGACCCTGAAAAATGCCCAGTCGCTCTTTGACAGAGGCCAGGTTGAAAAGATCCCTGATATCCTTCGTGATTGCATGAAGTCAGGATTCAAACGTGAAGAACAACTGGCTGCCTATAAGTTGTTAATACAATCTTATATACTTGGTGATAAGCTTGCTGAGGCCGATTCTGCAATGCTGGCATTCCTGAAACAGAATCCCGAATACCAGTTAAGTCCAACAGATCATGCAAGCTTCGTCTACCTCTATAACAGTTTCAATGTTAAGCCGGTTGTTCAGCTTGTCCTTCATATAGGCACTAACCTTCCTTTCGTTACA
>JALONV010000129.1 GCA_025454755.1 Bacteroidales bacterium
CAATCTGCGGGAAATATGAAATCTCCCGCAGATCACGCTGATTTTCGCAGATTATATTGATACAATATCTCTGCCAAAAGGTGTCAGAGCCATGTTTGTAAGCTTAAAATGCTGCAATCCAAACGGGATATCGAAAATCGTGATTATCAGGGCAATGCTCCCTGTCAGATATTCGACGGCAATAATAAAACCACCGAATATCAGCCAGATAATGTTTCCCAGAATCTTCATGAAGGGTTATTCAAGAATTACTGTTTTATCTTTCGGGTACTTTACAGAATAGGTTAATACAATTTGTTTTCCTGAGGCTTAATATCAAGATCCCATTTTATTTGTCCTGTCTGTGCATTCAGTTTGCCTCCGGAGATTTCAGATGCTTCAACGGTTATCCCGCTGTTCGATGAAACCGGTATCTGATCATTCAATGTTATTATTATCGGTGTGGACTTGTTATTCCTAACTGTTATTAGGAATGAATAAATGTCTGTTTTATTTGCACCTATCACTTTCTTGCTGGTAAAGTCTTTCCGTTTTTCTCTTTTTACAAGAATGCTGTTGTCCGTTCCCAGCGAAAGAGTAAGTGTATCGGACAGCTGGTTGACGTTAAGATATGATTTTCCTACAAATGTGTTCTCGAAATAGAGTGTTGCCTCCCCGCTCTGAAGGCTTTGCCTGGCCCAATCGGTGATATTTCCTGTAAGATATGCAAGCGGAGAGATTTTTGGAATAGTGACATATTTATATTCAGCAGGTGAAGTGGTGCGCTGGATCTCTATTGTCTGAACCTTCCCGTCAGAAACTACAGAATAAGGTACTGCAATGTCGAAGGTGATGGTTGTTTCTCCCACCTGCTTTTCAACAGCAACAGGCATAGCTTCCTCAGCCTTCGCCATTTCTCTGTCGGCAGATATTTCCATCATTACTGCAGGAGCTTCGCTTCTGGCAACTCCGGATGCCTTTCCCTTCATTACATTATATACAATTGGAGTATAATAATCAATAAACCAGGGAAATAATACAGGAACAGTTCCTGCTATCCATGGATTGGCATTTGAGAAACTGAGCTTAACATTGTTCCAGTCGGTACCGGTATTCTGAAAGACATTGGCCTTGAAGAAAATGTTTACTGGTTTTGTAATATCATCCACCCTTATATCATAAGACGGGTACCAGCCGGCATTAGAGACCACGTAAGCAAATGTAAGTTTTCCGGTCACCGGTTTTTCCGAGCTTACAGATACGGAAATTTCACCTGAAGGAAGCTGGGCTTTGCCTGCCTTGTCATTTATTTGTTTCTGAAGGGCAGCGATCTGTTTTTCATACTCTTTGATCAGTCTGTTTTTCTTAAGAACACTTGTTGTCACCTGATCCATGCTGACAGTGTAGAGATCCATCATGCTCTTCAGTTGTTCGGTAGTTGGCGCTGTCTGCCTGGCAACAAGAATACTCCTGTTGGCTTCGAGGAATGCTCTCTTTTCATTCAGGACAGAGATGGCGGCCTTTTCATCCTCGACCTTTATCTGGAGCTCCTCTATCTGGTTCCTGATACTTTTTATTTCAGGAATCTCTTCGAGGTTCTGAAGATAATTATTCTGGTGGTTTACGGAGAGGATCATAAAATCGCTGTAACCTTTTACCTGGATGCTCTGTGCATCGATGTATGGGGATAAACCGCCCAGTTTAAGAACGCTTTTTCCTGCAGCAATTTCGACAGTTGTTTCATGTGTCATCTGTGCCCTGTCGGGATAAACGGTCACATGTTTCAACCCTGCCCTGATATCTTTTTCAATATCAGCCGATGTGTAAAAAACGATGGTTGACAATAATATGAATGTAATAAGCAGCTTTTTCATAATTCTATTGGTTTAATATTGCCTGTAAAGTTAAGATTTTATTCATGGCTGAGCGATAATTGCTGCGATGGCTCTTTTATAATATTACTTAATATATGTTAATAAACTGATTTCAGGTTGTTATTATCATTATTGGTCTACCTTTACGCGAATTATAAATTAATTGAAAATGAAGGGATTGAAAATTGGAGACCTTTCAGTTGCTGTTCCTGTGATACAGGGTGGAATGGGTGTAGGTATCTCTCTTTCCGGATTGGCCTCAGCAGTTGCAAATGAAGGAGGTATTGGTGTTATTTCAAGTGCCGGACTTGGCTTATTATACAGGAACCTGTCAGAAAACTATCTTGAAGCCAGCATTCTCGGACTTAAGGAGGAGATACGAAAAGCAAAGGAGAAAACCAGAGGGATCATTGGTATAAACGTGATGGTTGCAATGACCAACTTTGCTGATATGATCAGGACCTCAATTGCTGAAAAAGTGGATCTGATAATTGCGGGTGCAGGACTTCCGCTGGATCTGCCCTCCTTTTTAAAAAAGGAGAACAAAACAAAACTTGTTCCGATCGTATCATCGGCGAGAGCCGCAAAAATAATCTGTGAAAAATGGAAATCAGGATATGATTATCTTCCCGATGCAGTTATCGTTGAAGGTCCAAAGGCAGGAGGACATCTTGGGTTTAAGGAAGACCAGATAACTGATGACAACTATTCTCTTGAAAAGCTTGTACCTGAGATTATAGATGAGCTGAAACTGTTTGAGGATAAGTATGATACTAAGATTCCGTTAATTGCAGCCGGAGGTATCTATACGGGCAAGGACATTTATGAGATCATGGAACTTGGAGCGGCAGGTGTGCAGATGGCGACCAGGTTTGTCACCACAGAGGAATGTGATGCTTCAGACGCCTTCAAACAGTCTTATATAGATGCTGCAGAGGGAGATATCGAGATCATTAAAAGTCCTGTAGGAATGCCGGGTCGGGCTATTCTGAGCAATTTCATCACCAAAGTAAAAGAAGGGAGGAAACAACCAAAATATTGTCCTTTCAAGTGCATTAAAACCTGTGAGATCAGCAGGAGTCCTTATTGTATAATCATCGCCCTCATAAATGCATTGAAAGGCAACTTTGAAAATGGTTATGCTTTTGCAGGTACAAATGCATTCAGGGCGACTAAAATATCCTCGGTTAAGGAGATATTTCAGTCATTGATAAAGGAGTATAAGGAAAGCAAACAGAAACAGGTTTGACGGATTCTAGTATTTGATATAATGACCTAATAATATAGAATTAACCAATTGAAGCCACACTGTGCAAACTCCCGTACCTGGCTCGTCACCAAAAGTCAAAATACAAGAATCACCATTCGTTGCAAAAGTTAATACCAACCTGTTTCCAGGAGTGAATCCACCTGCTTCATAGGCAACATTTCCACTTCCCGTAACCATTTTCTGAATTGAAAAGAAACAATATGTGCCAGTCATTGTATTTCGGAGAGTAAGTGTTTTGGCTGAATTATCCCAGTAAAGATCTATTTTGCCCCCCGCAATTGAAGTTATAACGCCTGATGCCGCATTAAAAAGCACTTTAGCATTTGTGGCGCCATTTATCGGACCCGTAACTGAACCGGCAGAAATATTTCCGGATACAGCTGCATCTCCTCCTACGTTCAAAGTTTTTGTGAGTGTTGTTGTATTTATTCCGAGTTGTTTGGTTGTAAGATCGCCATAGATCAGGGGATTTGTGCTTGAATTGGCAATATAAAGTTTGTTGCTGCCTGTTTCACCAGAACCGGCCTGGTAGCCCAGAAAAACGTTATGGGTTCCTGTCCGCATCGCAGCTCCTGCAGATGCTCCGACAATTGTGTTATATGATCCGCTTTCAAGAACAGTGGAGGTGAAGGAGCCGACAAGAGTATTGTAATTACCCGCAGGATCAGCCGGGTCATTATCAGGTCCGCCCCTGCCTGCTTCGGCCCCAATAAATGTATTTCCTAATCCACCATCAAACCAATACCCGGAATTGCTGCCATAGAATGCATTGTTAGAACCGCTCTTCATTGCGAATCCTGAATTAATGCCATAGTAAGAATTATAGCCACCTGATGTCGTATTATATCCGGTGCCGATGCCAACAAATGTATTGTACCATGCAGTAGTGTTGCTTCCCCCGGCATCAGGTCCGAGGAATACATTGCAGATACCTGACGTATTATTCACCCCGGTCCTGTGGCCGATAAAGAGATTCCTGCTACCTGTGGTATTATGAAATCCTGCCCAGTTACCTATGAAGGTATTCCAATAACCTGTAGTATTTGCGAAACCGGCACTGTCACCAATAAAAACATTGTTGTTCCCGGTCAGGTTGCTGTACCCGGCTTTATACCCTAAAAAGTAGTTTTTAAAACCATAGGTTGTGTTATATCCTGCCTGGTACCCCATGAATGAATTATAGAGCCCTCCGGAGAGAGGTTTTAGATGAATGCCTGCTTCCTGTCCGATAAGATAATTCTCTTTTGTTATGTTCATAAAGTTACCCAGTGGAATTCCTTTGGTCGCATCAAAACCACCAACTGCAAATCCTCCCTTTACTCCTTTTGCCGGATCATCGTTTACATAGATCCTGGTGCTGTCGGATGTTACCCTTAAATATTCCTGGTTTCCTTTTGTGCCGTCGAATCCGCCTACTGCAAAACCGCCCTTGAGACCCTTGGCATCACCATCGCTTACATATATCCTTACTCCCTCATTGTAAACAGCAAAGATCGTCTGTCCCCCTTTGTTCCTGACTTCGAAAAGTGCATCGCTGGGAT
>JALONV010000057.1 GCA_025454755.1 Bacteroidales bacterium
CACATTGAAGATAAAAATACATTTGTCCTTAAAAGAGCTAATCCAATAAAATCAAAAATAAAAAAGGTTGATTAATCCTTAAGTTTACGCCTATGCCCTAAAGGGGGCCTAATTCACTGATATTTATCTAATTATCTTATATTTTGGATTTAGCCCCCCCTTGGGGGGGATGGGGGGTCGGTAGTTTATTGTAACATTTTCCTCTCTTATCCGTCTTTGTATTGTAACCCGGTTTATGACAATAAAAGAATACAACAGGGCAGTTGACGATTATGCTGATGCCGTTTTCCGGTTCATCCGTGCTGATCTGCGCGATGAAGACAGGGCTGGCGATATTGTGCAGGACAGCTTTGAGAAACTTTGGAGGCATGTAGCTGAAATTGATTTCTCCGTGGCAAAATCATGGCTTTTCTCTACTGCTTATCATGCAATGATCGATATAATCAGGAAAGAAAAAAGGATGACCGGCCTGGAAGAATCAGACGAAACCGAACTGTTAACTGATTCACAATACACAGACCTGAATGAAATACTTCATAAAGCACTCGAACGATTACCTGAACAGCTTAAATCAGTCGTTTTGCTCCGCGATTATGAAGGCTACAGCTATAAGGAAATAGGCGATATTACCGGTCTCAGTGAAGCACAGGTAAAAATAAATATATACCGCGGAAGAATGGCTCTGAGAAATTATATAGGCAAAATCGAAACCGTGATCTGACAATGAAGCCCGACGATCCAAATAGCGATCCCTTTGATGCCAGGCTTATGCCTCAGGACTTTTCTTTTAAACGAAAAGATGAGCTTAAGAAAACTGTGGCTGAACTTTCAGACTCACAGGTTGAATATCTTTCGGTCGCCTCTCTTGAAAATGATCTTGTTTCCGAACAGCTGACAGAACTTGAAGAGCACCTCCGACAAAACAGCAGGAGCCTGTCAATATTTAAATCGGTACAAAAAATAAAGCTTACTCCTCCATCAGATGGATACCGATATAAAAAATCCCTTAAAAAGATTACAACCGGACAAAAAGTATTCAGAATAGCAATAACAGGGTTAAGCGCTGCAGCAACGATAGCAATATTGATACTGAGCTATATTTTTGTTCCCGGGCTGATATCAGACAGAAATAATCAGGTTTCATCAGTAAATCTGGAGACCCCGCCGGTGATATTTTTAATTGCTCAGAATAATCCGATAATTGTCCGGTCCGAGCCGCTTCTCAGTACCATGGAAAGTATTGAAAGAACCGCTGCTATCATCAATAAGCCGGAAATGGTTATTGAAACCAGGGCAATGAATGGACCATCCTTGTTTATTGCCTCAAGTCCTGTAATATCAGGTCTGGATTTTAAAACACCTCAATTATCACTTATTGCCTCATATGCTGAATTTATTCCTGTTGTCACTTACGATGACCGCGGGCCTGTAAGAAGATTCATTGCAAGTGCTTTCCGCGAAAAAATCCTTGGAGAAGATAAATACTCCGATGGTCCGATCAAACCATATGAAATAGTAAAAGCCGGAGTTGACGGAATAAACAAACTGCTTGACTGGGAAATGGTGTTAAAAGAGAACATGGATGAGGAAGGAAAATTAAAATCTGTCTATTTCAGCTCAACATTACTGTCGTTTAACGCTCCGGTTAAAAAAACTGATGAGTAGAAGTAACTTTTATGCTGACCTGTACGTCCCGGCAATAGAAACGATAAAAATTTCAGCCATGAAAAGAATTTTATTAATAATGATGCTCGGGGCGGTTATATTTCTGGGATTCAGTCCGGTTGTTTCCGCTGAAAATAAAGCCCTGAAACAGGTTGATGGCCCGGAAGGGCCGGCCTGTGATGAGGATGAAAAGCGGGATTCTCCTGCAAAGAAAAGAAGCCATTTTAAGGGACACTGGGGTGGTTTTGAGATTGGACTCAATAATTATTTCACTGAAAATTATGATTTTTCTATTCCTGCAGAGATCGATTATATGTCGCTTCATTCAGGCAAATCAAGGAACATCAATCTTAATTTCGGACAGTTGAGTATCGGTCTTGCCAGACATGTGGGATTTGTCACCGGGTTGGGCATTGGATGGAATAATTACATGTTTTCCGGCGACAACAATATCATAAAAAATGATGCTGGTGACATTGTTGAGCTTGAGAGGGAAATATATTACCCGGATCAGACACTGAAGAAATCCAAATTCAGCACCTTTTATCTCAAACTGCCGGTTTTATTCGAAGTTCAGATACCAACTGATCATCAGCGCCTGAACATCTCTGCGGGACCTGTCGGGGCTCTGAAATTAGGTTCTTATTCTGTGATGCGGTTTGATAACGACGATAAGATAAAGTCAGATGACGATTTTAACCTTAATCTTTTTCGATATGGAGTTACCGCCAGGATAGGCTACGAAAACTTCAATATCTATGGCACATATTATTTTACCCCCCTGTTTAAAACAAACATGGGCCCGGGAGGCGTTGACCTGTATCCGTTTGAAATAGGAATCGCTTTTTCTATCGACTAAAAATCCCCTGTTGTTTTTTGTTTTATTTTGTAGAGATGCCCGATTCGGGCGTCTCTGCATGTTTTGTATATTTGTGATGATATCAAACTATTAGTTTCCGATGCCTGATAATATTTTGTCTCAGCGTGAGTCGAGGAGATACAGGAAACAGATAATGATCCCGGAAATTGGGACTGAAGGCCAGGAGAAGCTTAAAAAGGCATCTGTATTGGTTGTGGGCGCCGGCGGTCTCGGATGTCCTGTGCTCCAGTATCTTGTTGCCGCCGGCGTGGGCAGGATTGGATTGGCTGAATTTGATATGGTAAGTGAGGAGAATCTTCAAAGGCAGATCCTTTATGGCTCCAATGATGTGGGAAAGCTTAAATCTATCATTGCCAGGGACCGGCTTGAACATCTCAATTCACTTGTCAGTCTGCAAGTATTTAACCTGAAAATAGATGCTTCAAATATACTTTCTGTAATCAGGGATTTTAATGTGATCGTCGATGCCACCGATAACCTTGAAACCCGTTATATCATCAGTGATTCATGTGTCATCCTCGATAAACCGATGGTGCATGGAGCAATATATAAGTTCGAAGGACAGGTTTCGGTATTCAACCATCTGGGAGGTCCAACATACAGGTGCTACAACCCTCAAAACCGGAAAGAGAATACCCGGAATCCTGCACCTTCAGATGTTGGCATTCTTGGAGTACTTCCCGGTATTACCGGCACCTATATGGCCAATGAAACCATTAAGATCATTACCGGCATCGGAAAAGTGCTGAGCGGAAAAGTGTTGCTTTTCAATATAAAGGAGAACTCATTTTATATCATTTCTGTCAGGAATGTCCCTGAGAACCATAAAATCAAGGAGGTTGGCAAAATAAATAAAGTTTAACCTGTAATATTCATAATATGAGACTGTTGCTTATAAGTAATTCCACCAATTCCGGTGAACCATATCTCGATTACCCGAAGAACAATATCAGAGATTTTCTTGGAGAAAAAACCGTAAAAGTTCTTTTTATCCCATATGCTGCAGTCACCTTTTCATACAATGATTATGAAAAAAAGGTTGCTGAAAAATTT
This sequence comes from Bacteroidales bacterium, assembly GCA_025454755.1. Taxonomy (GTDB): domain Bacteria; phylum Bacteroidota; class Bacteroidia; order Bacteroidales; family VadinHA17; genus LD21. The sequence goes on from JALONV010000057.1 coordinate 3,599, forward strand.
AATGAGATCGGCCATAAAATAGCTTCAATACATCATTTTTCAGATCCCGTAAAAGCAGTAAGGGAAGCAGAAGCCCTGGCTGTCGGAGGAGGCAATACCTGGAAATTGCTTAAAACGATAAGGGAAAACAGACTGATTGAAATCGTTAAAAAAAGAGTGCTTGGCGGAATGCCGTATATAGGCTGGAGCGCAGGATCAAATGTTGCTTGTCCTACAATAATGACTACCAATGACATGCCCGTTGTTGAACCTGATTCATTCAGTTCATTCAATCTGATACCCTTCCAGATAAATCCTCATTACCTCGATGCCAATCCTGCAGGTCACGCAGGGGAAACAAGGGAGCAACGCATTGAAGAGTTTATTGAGGTTAACCCCGCAGTTTATGTTGTAGGGCTTCGCGAAGGAACAATGCTGCTTATTGAAAACAGAAAAATGCGACTTGTCGGACCGCGAAAAGCCAGGGTATTCAAAAAAGGCGCAGCAGCCTCAGAGCTGGGTCCTGAAGATAATCTTTCCTTCCTGCTGAGGCATTAAATATGTTTAATTCAAATAAATTAACTTTGTCCACCGTTATCCGGCCATTTAAATTAAGCCATAACGGATCATGAAAGTTTTCTACGGGATACTTAAGATACTTGCTGTTTTTGTCATTGTGGTCCTGGGCATGTTGTTTACAGGTTCGCTTTTGATGCAGGATACAGTAGCGGGTATTATTCTCAGATCTCTTAACAAAGATATTTCAACCAAATACGAATTTGAATCTGTCCGTCTCTCTTATCTCAGGAAATTCCCCAAAGCGTCTCTTGATCTGAAGAATGTTCTGGTACACTCATCCACGGGTTTTAATAAGAATAATTTCCCGGATATCAATACTGATACACTCCTGTCTGCTGAATCTGTGACCATCGAATTCAGTTTAACTGACGTTATCAGGGGAATTTATGATATTGACAGAATCGGTGTCAGAAACGGAAGGCTGAATTTATACACTGACACATCCGGAGCTGTCAATTATGACATATATGTTGAAAATGTGACAGATACTGCATCCACAGAATTTATGCTTAATCTGGATAGAATTAATGTTTCCGGATTAAAAGCAACTTATTACAATCTGGCTACCAGACTGCTGATCAGAGGATTTATCGATAATGGCCGGATGAAGAGCCGGATAACGGACAATGATATTGACTTTTCAGCGCTGGGAATAATGCGAATAGATCTTTTCAAACTATATAATTTCAGCTTTTCAGGAAGCATCCCTGCAGATATTGATGTTAACCTCAATAGTTCCGACAGGGGCTATCTGTTTAAAAAGAGCACCCTTATTATGGATAATTATCTGTTCGGATTGTCAGGTTTTATTTCTTCTGAATATTTCCTTGATCTGGTGCTTACCGGCGATAATATTGACATATCCCGTATTAAGGATTATCTGCCCGAAAAATTCAGGGAAAGGGTAACAGCCTATAATCCTTCGGGAATACTGAACATTAAAGGCATGATAAAAGGAGCTGCCTCCCGCACGGTAAATCCTGGACTCCAGGTTGAATTTAATGTTGAAAACGGCAGCATTACTTACGGAACTTCTGATCTAAAGATTAAAGATCTTTCGTTCGGCGGGCTTTTTTCAAACGGGGCGGAAATGGTTCCTGCAACCAGTTCACTTTCAATCAACGGATTCAGGGGGACTCTTGGTTCTTCACAATACACAGGATCATTGCTTCTGTCCGATTTTGATACTTTGCATTGCAGTCTCGATCTTAAAGGGAAAATGATACCGGAAGAGATACGCGAGTTCTTCAACATTAAAGAGATCTCTTCAGCATCAGGAAGCATAGATCTTGATCTCTCCATGGAGGGTGTAATTCCTGACAAAGAGGAGTATTCATTATCAGATTTTTTCAATCTGAATCCACGTGCAGACCTTCAATTCAATTCACTGAATCTCGGGATCAAAAATGACAGGTTGAAGGTTAATGATGTCAATGGACGGATGATGATAACAGATACTGTTCATACAAGCAATCTGAAACTAAAATATCTTGACCACACATTTGTACTGAACGGCATTTTTATAAATCTTCCGGGCTGGCTTGCCGGGGATCCTGTTGTGCTGAATGGCACAGCCGATGTTTCATGCAACAGGCTGATCCCTGAAAAACTGTTTCCCTCTTCTGCTGATACTTCCGCTGAAGAAAGTACTGCTTATCGCTTGCCGGGAGACATAATCCTCGACCTGAACCTTAAAATTGAAAATCTTGTTTACAAGACTTTCGAAGCTAAAAATATCACCGGAGAATTCAGTTATAAACCCCGTATATTGAATTTTAAATCAATGAAGTTTAATGCATTGGACGGTTTTATCTCCGGTGATGGTTTTGTGGTTCAGAATACTGATAAGACTTTCATAAGCAGGGGGAGCTTCACTTTTAATGGCATTGATATCAATAAAACATTTAAATCATTTAAAAACTTTGGCCAGGATTTTATCAAGGCAGAGAATCTCGCCGGGAAAGTGTCAGGTTCTCTGTCGGTTCTCATTCCAATGGATTCCCTGTTTAATCCGGTTATTAAATTAATTACCGCTGAAGGTAAATACATCATTGAAAATGGCGGTCTTTTTGATTTTGGTCCGGTAAAGGATCTTTCATCATTCATAGAACTGACTGAACTTGAAAATATACATTTCGAGAAACTTGAAAATGATTTTTTCATCAGAAACAACTTCCTGTACATTCCGCTGATGGAAGTAAGATCTTCTGCTGCTGATCTTTCTATAAACGGCAAGCACAGTCTGGATAATGAATATGAATATCATGTTAAGATCCTGCTTTCAGAAGCTCTCAGCAAAAAAATGCATAAGCCAAAACCCAATACAACTGAATTCGGGGCCGTCCAGGATGACGGACTCAGCAGGACTTCACTCCTGCTCAAAATCGAAAGCAAGGGAGATGATGTCAAGGTTGGATATGACGTAAAAGCCGCCGGCACAAAAGTTAAAAGCGAGATCAAATCTGAAAGACAAACACTTAAAAACATCCTTAACGAGGAATATGGATGGTATAAAAATGATACAACAGTAACTAAAACTTCTACAGCTCCAAAGAAGTTCAGGATAACGTGGGAAGAGACTGATTCGGTAAAAGCAGAGACTGCAGAATCCGGGGAGGAGCAAACAGGCGGATTAAAGAATCTATTCAGAAAAAAATAAGATATGAATAACTACCGCTATAAAACCGGCATAATGCTTTCACTTTTCCTGTTTGCAATTCTGACTGGCCTGGGATCGCTCATTTATACCCGTTATCTCGTTGATATTCTTAAAGCTGAGGAGAGAAAGAAAGTCGAGCTTTGGGCTGAAGCCGAGCTTTTAATCATTGCTGCCGATTCAAGCGACAACATAGGATTCCCTTACTCAATCATAGAAAATAACACTACTGTACCAGTAATCCTTACTGATGGTTCCGACAGGATAATTGACTCTAAGAATTTCGATGAAGTACGCATGGAGGACCCGGGATATCTGCCATCAGAGCTCGAAAAAATGAAAAAGAGGAACAATCCGATTGTGATTGATCTTGGTCAGGGGTACAAGAATCTCATTTATTACAAGGACAGCACCATACTTACACAGCTCTCTTATTATCCTTATGTGCAACTTGGAATAATAATGCTTTTCATCCTTGTAGCCTACCTGGCATTCAGCTCGTCGCGCAAAGCCGCAGACAACCAGGTATGGGTCAGCATGTCTAAGGAGACTGCGCATCAGCTTGGAACCCCGGCATCGTCCCTTGCCGGCTGGGTTGAAATACTAAACCAGAAATATCCGGATCTGCCGGTTACAAAAGAGATCGCCCTTGATGTGGAGCGACTTGAAAAAATTACCGAAAGATTTTCCAGGATCGGCTCTAAACCTGCATTGATTAATGAAAATATTGTAGAGATTGTCTCCCGGACAATCGACTACCTGAAAACAAGAACATCATCCAAGGTTTTCTTCAGGGTTGATTTTGCAACAGAAAAGAAAGTAGTGATCCCCGTAAATGCAGCGCTGTTTGAATGGGTTATCGAGAACATTTCCAGGAATGCTATAGATGCAATGGAAGGGATTGGAGAAATAAGCTACAGGATCATGGATTCAGATAAAAACGTTATCATCGATATTTCAGATACCGGAAAGGGGATCCCAAGAAAGGCATTTAAGAAAATTTTTAATCCCGGGTATTCCACAAAACTAAGGGGCTGGGGGCTTGGTCTTTCGCTGGCAAAAAGGATCATTGAGGAATTTCATAATGGCCACATCTATGTAAGAAACTCTGAGATAGGCAAGGGTTCCTGTATCAGAATCATGGTGAATAAAGATTGAAAACTGCTGTAAATGAACAGGAAGGATATTGAAATAATGGCTCCTGCGGGATCGTATGAATCGCTCCAGGCAGCCATCCAGGGGGGTGCCGATTCTGTTTATTTCGGCGCTGAACAGCTTAACATGCGGGCAGGATCTGCAAACAATTTTACTATTGAGGATCTAAAGAAGATTGCCACTCTCTGCAGGGAAAACGGCCTTAAAAGTTATCTCGCTGTCAATGTTGTTGTTTACGACCAGGAGATCCGGCAGATGCAAAATATCATCGATGCAGCAGCCGACAGCGGCATTTCTGCGATAATTGCATCTGACCTTTCAGCAATAAACTATGCATTTACAAAAGAAATTGAAGTGCATCTTTCGACCCAGCTAAACATATCGAATGCGGAGGCTTTGAAGTTCTATTCACAATGGGCCGACGTTGTTGTACTTGCACGGGAGCTGAATCTTGACCAGGTAAAATATATATTTGACACAATCACACAAAAGGAGATACGCGGACCGGGGGGTGATCTGGTGAAAATTGAAATGTTCGTTCATGGAGCCCTCTGTATGGCAATATCCGGGAAATGCTACCTGAGCCTTCATGAAAATAACACTTCGGCAAACCGAGGAAACTGCTATCAAACATGCCGTAAATCTTATATTGTCACTGAAAAAGAATCAGGATATCAGCTCGAGATCGACAATGAATTTATAATGTCGCCTAAGGATCTTTGTACAATTGGATTCATAAATAAGATGATCGACGCGGGGGTCAGAGTCTTTAAGATTGAAGGACGCGCACGATCGGCTGAATACGTAAAGGTTGTCTCTTCATGTTACGACGAGGCTGTAAAATCGGTCATTGAAGGCAATTACACAAATGAACGTATCGTTGCGTGGAAAGAGAGATTATCCACTGTGTTCAACAGGGGCTTCTGGGATGGTTATTACCTTGGACAAAAGCTTGGAGAGTGGAACTCCCGGTACGGATCAGGTGCGACAAAAAGAAAGATTTACCTTGGCAGAATTACCAATTATTTTACTAAACTGGGTGTGGCTGAAATAAAGCTGGAAAACGGTGACCTGAAACGTGGAGAAACAATTCTTATCACCGGGCCCACCACCGGGGTACTTGAATATACGGTCGATGAAATAAGGGTTGACCTCAGCGAGACAGATAAAGCACTTAAAGGAGAGTACTGTTCAATAAAAACGCCTGATTTTCTCAGAAGGTCCGACAAAGTATATAAGTGGATAAATCCTGAAGATCTTAAATAGGTGTAATTTAGGTGGTTTCAGTATGTTATCTGTTTTGATGCTTCCAGAACTTTTGCACTGTTTACTTCAATATCATCACTATCGGTTTCAATAAAAATTATCTGTCCGGAGTGTTTTTTTGAAATGCTGTACAGGTAAGCTTTGTCGTAGTATTTCAGGGTTATCTCTATAGCTTTTGCAAAATCTCCGGAATCAATGGCGGCAATGGCATCCCGGGTATTATCTCCACCCAGCCGTTTACTGATCTTAAGCACCGAATCCCTTAGCTGTTCCTGCGGATATGTCGAATACTCCTCAATCAGTTTCGGGAGTCTCTTTTCTATACTCATCATCAATATTATCGCAGGTGACAGCTGAATATGATCGTAAAAAGCATCCGGCATGAAGACCGTTCCTATATTTCGGCTCTCGTCCTCAAGCCAGACCGGATTCGAGTCATCAATATTTTTCCAGAGATCGAATAACAGATTTGAGAAGTGTTCTGATGAGGGCTGCAAAGGCTGACCGAGAGCTCCAAATGCTGATCCCTTATGATTAGCCAGAGCTTCAAGGTCTATGACCTGATTGCTGAGCTTCCCGATATGTCTCAGTATACGGGTCTTGCTGCTTCCGGTCATGCCTCCTAAAACAATGACTCTCTTTTTTTCGGCCAATCCTGCAAGTACGTGGTGCCTGTATGATTTATATCCGCCATCAAGTACTTCTGTTTCAATGTCGCCAAGCGAAAAAAGCCAGGCCATGGCTTCTGATCGCATACCTCCTCTCCAGCAATGGACAAGAAGCTTGCTTTCCCTGGCCATCTCAAGGGCAGACTGTAGTTTTCTGTGCATTTGCGGCCCTGACAGTTCAATACCTCTGATAATAGCTTTGTCTCGCCCTTCTTTCTTATACCTGGTGCCAACTATTGCTCTTTCGCTGTCATCGAACAATGGAATGTTGAAGGCCCCGGGAATGTGTCCCTGGTTAAATTCAGAGGGCGACCTTACATCAATCACAGGAATGCTTTCAGCCAGCTTCAGGAAAGCATCAATATCAATTTTCTTTAAGGGATGAAAAGCCATAAATTGATTACTCGCTTTTCCTGAAGTATTTGGCAAAAAGCCTTTTCAGCTCTTCGATTCTTACAGGCTTTGCAATGAATTCCCTGATCCCGGATAATTCGGCTTTTCTTTTTGCATCCGGCATATTGTCGGCCGTAAAAGCCACGATCAAAACTTTCTTATCAATGGCGAGTATTTTCCTGGCTGCATCATAACCATTCATTTCAGGCATGATAAGGTCCATGAATATCAGGTCGTATTTCTTTGCTTTTGTCATATTAAAGCCTGAAAGGCCATCGTTTGCGGTATCACAAGAATAGCCAAGCGTTTTCAGCATTGTACTGATCACTTTCTGGTTCATTATATTATCCTCAACAATGAGTATGCCTATGCCAGTCTGAATATTGCTGATGTCGACAGAGGCTTGCTGTGATTCAATGAAGGGGAAGCTGCCCTGTATTACGTTTCTAAGTTCATTGTTATCAAATGGCCTGACAAGATAATGGTCTACACCCATGGTAATACATTTCATATAGTTGCCTTTCAGATCGTTTGAGCTGATTATTATGATAATTATGCTTCCTGAGAGGTTATATTCCCAGATTGATTTCGCGACTTCAAATCCATTAAAATCCTCATCGTCGAGAATTATTAAAAGATTATATCTGTCATCCGGGATGTTAAGGTTTGCCTTTATCTGGCCTATTGTCGATTTCTGGAAAGTTGTAATGGAAATGTTAAGACCTATTTTATGGAGGGAAGACAGGACTTCTTCATCGCGGCCCTGTGAGCCGGCAATGACAAGAGTCCTTATCGCTTCAAACTTCAGGATTTTTTCGAGGTTCAGATTTTTCTCTATCCTGTCGTTGGCATAAGCAACAATTGTGAAAGTGATTTTGGTCCCCTGCTCGCCGGCCAGGCCTGAAGGGCTTTCAGCTGTCAGATCGCCACCCATCATTTCTACCAGCTGACGCGCAAGGATGGTCCCGAATCCTGATTCGTCACTGTTTTTTACCGTTTTTGATTCAATATTCACAAAATCCCCGAAGATCTTTTTCAGACTTGATTTATCGAAACTCAGGCCTGTATCCTTAAGTTCAAATTCAAGAGTAATGATGCCGCTGTTATTGTTCTTCAGTTTGCAGGTCAGCTTGATGACTCCCTTTTCAGTGTTATTTGCCGAATGCTGTATCAGATTTGAAAGAACCTGCCTCAGCCTGTAGGGGTCGGCAATTATGCTCTCAGGAATGTTGTCGTCGACAGTGTATGAAAAGACTACATCTTTTTCAGAAACATAGGTGTTGGCCAGTTCGTTGCAATATTCAATCTCTTCCCTTAAATTGAATGGGATCTCATCCAGAAACATTTTGCCTGTTTCGATTTTGGAGAAATCAAGAATGTCATTGATGATATTCAGGAGCACTTCTGTTGATCGGCGCAAAAGCACCACGATATCCTTTGTCTCCTCTGAAAGGTCCTGTTTGTTCAGAATATCGGTCATTCCGATGATTCCGTTCAGCGGGGTTCTGATCTCATAGCTCATCCTGGCAAGGAATTCCGATTTGGCGACATTGGCCTTAGCCTCCTGTTTCCTTGCCGACTCAAGCATTGTTACATCGATCAGCATCTCCATGGTTGCACTTTCTCCCATAAATACAACAGGGATGCTGTTCCTGAACAAAACTATTTCTCCTATCTCTTTTTTAATGATAATAAACTTGTCGGGGTCAAATGTTCCGCCAAGATTCTTTGAAAAATAATTGCTTACATCCGACTCTGATGATTCAGGAAATATCTTGCCTGTCATTTCTGCCTCATCGTGGTAAGAGTATTGATTAGCCGCGACTTGATTTGCTTTTATTATTTCGCGGTTGTCATTATGAATAATAACACCTACGGGCATTTCTTCAATCAGCTTGAACAGCATATTCTCTGATTCTTCAAGGCGCTTTCGCTCCGATTTTTGACTGGTTATGTATCTCCAGAAGATAAAAATGATACCCTGGATAAGCAAAAGGGTTCCCAGCACTATAAAAACAGAATTCCTGATGATCCATTTTTGAAACAAATCGGTGGGTGCGGAAAAAACCAGTCCAAGATTTCTGGAAACAAGCTGAGTTGAGTAATATGATGAGATAATATCTTTATCCTTGTTGTTAATTCTGGCCTTGTGTCTTAAGTTTGAAATAGCGCCGGATTCGACTGCCGATGTTATTCTTTCCACCTGAAAATAAGTAGGCCTTAAGCCTGAATTGTCGAAAATAATTGCCCCCGAATCACTGACAACCCATTGCCACTGGTAATCTTTCAGGTTAAATACAGAAAAGGTCTCTTCAAAATATTTCTGGTAATCAAGTGTGACAACGATATTGCCGACAGGAAAATTGTCTTTTAACAACGGCATGTAATAATTATATCTTTTATTCTCGTAAACAGGCTGTTCGGGATAGATGATCTCGTTTTGAATATATGTGATGAAACTTTGATCAAGCCAGGTGTCCATCTCTTTTTTTAATGTATATTCATTTCTTTTATTGTCGTACAGCTTGATGCTGGTGATGAAATTCTGGTAATTTGAATAGAATAGTTTCATGTTTTCGATCGCCCTTGCTCTGCTTGCCGGATCTGTGAAGAAACTATTCAGATCTTCGGCATTATTGCTTTTAGTCAGGTCGCTTATGAAATTCAGATTTGCATCATCAACAGAGAGCCCCACGATCTGAACCTGCCGGTCAAGCAGTGTTGTAATATAGTTTATCTGCTTGTTATACAGGCTTCTGTAATAGAAAAAATTAGCAATTAAAATCACAAAAAATGCTGAATAAACTGCTATTAATAGCTTTTTCATTTGTGAAAAAGTTTTATTTGCCAAAGATTATAAAGATAATCTTTAAATAGATTTTTGATGTAATGCGTTACCTGTATTTACTGTTTTTATCCTCAAGAATATTTATATAGCTCCGGTAGCGCAGCTGATCAATGGAACCGCCTTCTACGGCTTCTCTGACCGCACATCCCGGTTCATCGAGGTGAAGGCAGTTATGAAAACGGCAGTTTTTTGAGGCTCTGAATATCTCCGGAAAAAAATGATAGATCTCATTCCTTTGCATGTCAACAACGCCGAAGCCTCTCATTCCGGGAGTATCTATTATAAATCCGCCGAAAGGCATTTTGTGCATCTCGGGGAACGTAGTTATATGCTTCCCCTGCTTGTGATAATCAGATATTTCACCTGTTTTCAGGTTAAGGGAAGGATTGAGAGTATTCAGGAGGGTTGTCTTTCCCACGCCTGAGTTGCCGGCAATAAGTGAGATCTTGTCCCTCATTTTATCCTTCAGCCTGTCGAGTCCTTTATTCCCTGTTACTGAAATTTTATAGCATTTGTATCCTATATTCCTGTAGATAGACACAATCTGATCCTGCCTTTCCAATTCAGTTTTGCCGTAAAGGTCTGTTTTATTAACAATTATGCAAGCCGGCACCCTGTAAGCTTCGGCCGTCATCAGGAAACGGTCTATAAATTCCACGGGCGTTTCCGGAAGTATTATGGTGATCATCAGAAACACCTGATCGATGTTTGCAGCAATTATTTGTGCCTCTTTTGACAGGTTTGAGGACTTTCTGAGGATATAGTTTTTCCGGTCAAGAACTTCAGTTATTATGCCTGAATTGCCGCTTTTTTCAAATTCAAACAAAACATTATCGCCGACAGCAACAGGGTTTGTGGTTCTGTGCTCTTTAACCCTGAATTTTCCCTTGATTGTACATTCTGTAATGCTGCCGCTTCCGTACAGAATCCTGTAGCGGCTTCCCGTGGATTTTATGACCAGCCCCTGTTCCAAAAATTAATTGTCAGACGCCATCAACAGGAATGGCTTCATTTCAAAGCTGTGGTAATATGGTCTTAATCTTTCTGTATTATAATGTTCAGATACCTTGACAATTTTTTTCGATGATGTAACAACATCTATCGGGACATTATCATAACGGCCGTTCTTCAGAACCACAATCCTTCCATGAACGCCCTTTAAGATAAGATCAAGAGCAAGGTTTCCATATGCCATGGGAACAATTGAATCAAGAGAATCAGGATCTCCGCCGCGGACCATATAACCCAGTTTCTGATTAATTATATTTATGGTTTTACCGCCGTTATATTTTGCCGACTTGTCTTTGATTTGCTGTGAAACAACATCTCCAATGCCTCCCAGCTTGGCGTGGCCGTATGCATCTCTTTCACTGTCGGAAAAGATCATTTCGCCGCCTTTGAACATTGCTCCCTCGGAAACCAGTACAATAGAGTATTTACTGGGATTATTATTCCTGTCTTCAACGAGAAGTTTTGTAAGAAGCTCAATATCAAATTTGAATTCAGGGATAACACACCTGTTTGCCGATCCGGCCATTGTCGGGAGCATTGCAGTGAATCCTGCATAGCGTCCAAACACTTCAAGAACCATTATTCTTTCGTGTGATCCTGCAGATGTTCTTAGCGTGTTTGTCATTTGTATTGTCCTCGACACACAGGTGCTGAATCCGATGCAGTAGTCTGTTCCGGGAACATCGTTGTCCATCGTCTTGGGTATTGCGACCACTTTAACTCCCTTTTTGTAAAGATGTACGCCATAACTCAGGGTATCGTCGCCACCTATCGGAACAAGGTAATCAACATTAAGCCATTCAAGGTTTTTGATCACCTCGGGAGTGAGGTCGTTGAACTCTGCATTATATGTTCCCTGGAGGTGATC
>JALONV010000010.1 GCA_025454755.1 Bacteroidales bacterium
GATAGGGTGGCAACTTCGGCAATGAGTGTTGTTTTTGGCGACAGCGCTGCTGTTATTATGGCTGTATTTATAATGATCAGCACTTTCGGGTGTAATCATAGTCTGATTCTGGCCGGACCAAGAGTATATTATGCGATGGCCAAAGACAGGCTTTTTTTTAAAAAGGTTGGGGAGATAAACAAGCATGGAGTGCCTGGTTTTGCAATTACAGTTCAGGGTATATGGGCGGTTTTGCTTTGCCTGTCAGGGACGTACAGCGATCTTCTTGATTATGTGATATTCGCCGTGCTGATCTTCTTCACTCTTACGATCCTTGCAATTTTTATCCTGCGGAAAAAAAGACCTGACATCCCAAGGCCTTATAAGGCATTCGGATATCCTGTAATACCTGCCATATATATACTTACCACAATTACAATAATGGTTATCCTCCTGATATATAAACCAACATATACTTTTCCGGGGCTCATAATAGTGCTTCTGGGGATTCCCGTTTATTATATCTGGAGAAGGCTCAACAGAGGTCCTGAAAAAACTGAGGATAAGAGTTAATTCCTGAAAGATCTGTAATTATTTTAAACAATATCTATAGCTGGTAAGCTTCATTTATCGGTTATATTTCTATCCTTTAGCAATTGTTTTCAGCGAAAATAAATTTTGATAGTGTTCAAGTACTTCGTAAATTTATTAATGGAAATTACGTTTTACAGAAGTAGGCTAATAAATAGTTTAATCAGTGTTAATTAATTAACAATTTCTGCTATGGAAAAAAACAGATGGATAAGCTATCTGCCCATTTTGACAGTCATATCATTATTTCTGATATATCTGAGTTCATGTGAACGGACAGATTATGATTTGGTCGATCCGGAGACAGCAGGAGTATGGACACAATTCACTTCCACTAATTCAGGTCTGCCGGGCAATGAGGTCTGGGATATGGAGGTTGATATAACAGGAAATATATGGGTAACATGTTACGGCAGCGGCCTTGCAAAATATTCAAATGGAACCTGGACTAAATTCAATACTTCAAATAGTGCTATCCTGAGCAACAATGTAACTGCCATTGAATCAACTTCCGACGGCAAAATTATTGTCGGGACAAGTAACGGGGTTGCAATACTAAACTCTTCCGGACAGTGGTCTTCATATAAAGATCCACTGGTTACGACCATGGAAGTGTACAGCGTCAGAATGATCTCTGACGGCTCTCTTTGGGTAGGAACTTATAACGAAGGTTTTTATATCAATGAAGCGACTGTGTATTCACACTCGCCCTCAGGTTTTACTGTATTTTCATTTGAAGAAGATATGTCGGGGAATGTCTGGATGGGCACCAGCAATGGATTATTAAAGTGGGATGGCATCTCTTGGACAAACATTTCGAACACTGCTGGTTTGCCTGCAGGCTCAGTAACATCATTATGCGTTGACAGAAAAAACAGACTCTGGATAGGGGTTCTGGATGCTGATAAAGTCTTTCTGCTTGATAATACTGGAATACACGGGATATCGCTAATGACAGGACTGTCTAAGAATGAAATCTGGGATATCTGCGAGGACAAAAATGGAGATATCTGGTTTGCGACATATGGCGGGGGACTGATCAGGTACGACGGAGTTGTTCCGCATTCCTATAAAACCTACAATGCTATTACTTCAGGACTTTTTGCCGAAGATGAAGTTAACTGCATAATAAAAGACAACGACGGAAATATGTGGTTTGGGCTCACTACAAAGGGACTTGTCAAGTATACCTTACCTCTTTACTAAGACTACAGTAAAATGAAATGTAAAATTTTAATTCTGCTTACTGCATCTCTTATTAGTTTTTCCCCTATAAGAAGCCAGACTGATTCTGCACCGGGAGATAAATTCACTCTTCTGACAAAGCCTTACTCCAACCGTCCACTGAATCTTTATAAGGGACAGTTCCAGCTAAACGCAGGGTATAAGTTTGCGATTAGATCGCGATCATACGACAAAGACGGCAACTTAATCGTTTTAAAAGATATCGGAACAGCTTCGGTATACCATTATTATTTGCTTGAAATGAAATATGGAGTGACCAATTTCCTTGAATTGTCCGCTCAGACAAATTATATGAAAAGAGGGATCAGATTGGTTACCGAAAATTATTTTGCAAGTGTGTCCGATGCTATCAAGGTAAATACGGTCAATGAAACTAAAGGATTTGGAGATGTTCTGCTTCTGGCATCACTCAGGCTTCCAATAACATATAAATGGTTCGATGTCAGCATTGACGGTGGCGCATATGTTCCTACAGCCAGGTATCAGCCTCCTGAGCCTACCCATAAAGTATCAAACATTACGGCTGCAAGTGCCTTCACTGTGGATTATCATTTCAATAATAAAAACGGGTATGGTGTACCTGTCTGGCAGTTATCGGGTGCTTCCAAATTCACTGTATCAAAATTCTCGCTGAATGCTGAATTTACTTACAGGAAACCCTTTAAGGAGGGAGAGAACATAAGATGGGACCAGGAACTTACTACTACAAAAGCATTTACATATTCAACAGAGAAATATCAGTATCTTCTGAACAGCTCATATGTGGTGAATGCTTCACTTCATTACCAGGCAGCAGGATGGTTTAACATATGTCTTAATTCACAGTATTTTTATTCAGGAGGAGGCTGGACTGAATACTGGGGAGATAAATATAAAAACAGGGAAGAAAGCATCTTTACTATTGAACCTGCAATGGAAATACAGATATCCCCGGCAATAAAAATTTATGAGGTTGCAGGATTTCCGATCTCCGGAAGAAATATTGACGGGCCATTTTATGTTTTCATGACATTAAGCTTTAATTCATTCCCCTTCTTCAGATAAACCTCCAGACTATGAAAACGAACTTTCTGATTTTCCTTTTTCTATCTGCCGGATTAACTGCAATGGGGCAGTTTGAAAAGATCATACAGCCTTCTGACCTTAAGCAGAAAACAATAATAACAGAATCCACCACTTTGAGCAAAGGTTTTTTCAGGGCTGAGTTAGGAGTGATGTACCTGGTTCAGGATAAATATTTTGACAGCTCGGGCAAAAAACAATACTATCCTGTCAGTATGTGGGGCTCGAGATATCAATATACTTTGGGTTTAAAATATGGGATATCCGACAGGTTTGAAGCCGATATAAGACTCCCTTTTATAAATCAGAGGATTGAAAACTATTTTATGTTGAAAATGCCGGTAGTGAATCAGGATTCTTCATTTTCCAGCGATTTAAAGGGAACAGGAATTGGTGACTGTAATCTTATGCTTAAATACCAGATAATACCTGAAAGGGGAAAAAGGATGACTTTGACTCTATTCGGCGATGTGACATTCCCCACGGGGCCTAAAAATCCGACAGATATAAAAAGTTTCAACGATTACAAATTGCCTACAGGTGTTGGACACTTTTCGACGGGAATCTGGTTATATGCCAGGAAGATCATCTATCCTTATTCTTTTACTGCATTTATGAATTATAATTATAATTTCTGGGGCTCCAAGCTTATCGATGCAGAGGCAACAACCCCGACAAAATTCAGAAAAGGCAACCTGTTAATGATAAGCGGCAGTTTTAATTTCCATTTGAATGACTGGATTGCCCTTGCCAATGAGATTTATTATTTCCATTATGGAAAAGGAGAAGAAAAGAACGGATCGACTGTTGTGACGGATCCTAACTGGACCATTGATTACGTGCCTCGCCTTGTATTCCAGATAAGAAGATTCAGGATTTATGAGATTGTAGATGTCCCCTTATTCGGGAAAGACAATGGAGCTGATCCGGCATACTCTATAACAATGCAATATACCTTCTGAACACAGATCATCTTTGGCAGGATTAAGAAGTTCTTTAATATTACCTGATAAACTTGTTTAACACAAAAGAATATGAAAGAAACGCGACCGATCTGGATTATGCTTAAATTCTCAGGCATATTCTTAATAATTTTATGCCTGACCGCGTGCGATAAAACTGAATATGCTCTGCTTGATCCGGGAACTGTCGGAGGATGGACTCAGTACAAATCCGGAACTTCAAAAATACCCGGCAACCTTGTATGGGATATTGAGCTCTATAAAGACAACCTCTGGGTCTCTTTTTTGGGTAAAGGTGTCGGTGTATATACTAAAGGCACCTGGACATTTTATAACGAGAGCAACAGCGATATCCTGAATAATTATATCACTGATCTGGAGATCACACCAAGCGGAGATGTTCTTATGGGTACACCGGACGGTATATGTATGCGGACTGCTGCCGGAGCATGGATTTATTACCAGGACGAGTCGGTCACTGCAATGGATATTAATGAGGTGAAATATACATCTGCGGGAGATATATGGATCGGGACCGATGGTGAAGGATTTTATGTCGATTTTGGCGACGGTTTTCAACATTATAAATTCTCCGGGTTTGAAAATGTGAATGCACTGGAAGAAGACAGCAAGGGACATATCTGGGTTGGAACAGATAATGGATTGCTCATGTATGACGGATCAAGTATTTCTCTGGTCTTTAATACAACAAATGGTTTACCTTCAGATGCAGTTACAGCTCTGTTTCTTGATAAACAAAATAATCTCTGGGTGGGTACCGACGGAGGAGTAACTGTTTCATGGATCAATACAGCCGGGAAAATTAATCAGTTGAATCTGAGAAACAGCAGTGCCGGGAATTATATAATGGACATTTATCAGGACAGGAAAGGAGACCTGTGGTTTGCAACCTGGTTTGACGGGCTGATAAGATATGATGGGCATGAAGATAATTCAGGCAATATCTGGATCGGCCTATGGAGCCAGGGTCTTATAAAATATGAACTTCCACTGGAATAAAAATAGATAAGATGAAAAGCAAAATACTTTTAATATTACTTGTTTCACTTCTGACTGTTCCATTCCCTGTGAATTGTCAGAAAGCTTCCGGAACACGGGATAAATACACACTCCTTACGATGCCTTATATCCAGCGTCCGCTTAACCTTTATAAGGGGCAGTTACAGGCAAATGCCGGATATAAATTCGCTATGAGATCCAGATCATTTGATAGTAACGGCGATGTAATTAAACTGAAGGATGACGGAAATTCTTCAATGTTGCATTACTACTTCCTTGAACTTAAATATGGGATTCTTGATTTCGTTGAAATGGGAGCAGAGATCACCTACAGCAAAAAGGGTATCAGAAGTGAAACAATGTCTTTCGGTTCTCCAACATACCTCATTACTGAAACATATCTGAATGAATTTAAGGGTATGGGAGACCTCTTCCTCTTTGCTTCTGTCAGGCTTCCTTTCGAATACAAAAAGGTTGATTTCAGGCTTTCAGGAGGGGTGTTCCTCCCTACCGCCAATCATGAACCTGAAAAACCGACACATACTGTGACAGACTACCTCAATGCCTTGTCATATACAATAAATTACCACTTTAATGAAAAAAACGGCTATGGGATTGCGCTCTGGCAGGCTTCTGCTGAAGTTAAATTTGCTTTTTCAAAATTTGGTGCAGAAGTTGGCTTTTCTTTCAGGGATCCGCTTAAAGAGGGAGAAAATTTCAGGTGGGATGAAACATTATCAGGCCAGACATTTTCATATACCAGTGCATCTTATTCCTATCTACCTCACAGGATGATAGATATAAATGCATCACTTCATTACCAGCCAAATGGATGGTTCAATATTTATCTTGGTTCAGATTATGTGAAATTTTTTAATGGATGGACTGAATTCTGGGGACTTAAATACAGTAATCCTGAAATTTCTTTAATGATGCTTGAGCCAGGATATGAAATAGTGGTATCTCCAAGCTTCAGGATCTCACAGACTATAGGTTTTTCTCTTTTTGGAGAGAATTCTGATGCTCCATTCTCAATGATAACCACTTTGAGCTATAATATCTTCCCTTTCAAGAAATAATTTGAAAATCATTCATTATGAAAAGGACAATTTCATTATATATCCTGTTGATGATAGCTTCATCATCATGGGGGCAAACCGAAAAACTCATTAATCCGGCTGACCTGAAACAGCAGACAGTAGTAACTGAACCTTTATCGCTGAACAAAGGATTCTTCCGGATAGGCTTGATTTATTCACACTATGTTGTAGATAAATGGTTTAATGAATCAGGAAAAAAGAACTACATGCCCGAGAGCACCTGGTCGTCAAGCAGCAGTACAGGATTTTGGGCTCAATATGGAATATCAGACAGACTGATGGTTGAATTGGGTATCCCCTACAGCAGCGAAGTTCGCAATCTTCACAGAACATTTATGTTCCCAGAATGGGATACTATGATAATATACAACCCAAGCAGCAGAGGCAGGGGAATTGGAGACATTGTAGCCAGCGCCTCTTACCAGATAATTCCTTCGAAGGACAATAAATTCTCAATGAAAGCCAGCCTGGATATTACTATCCCGACAGGTAGAAAAAACTTCAGGAATGTTGTCAGCGATGATGAATATGACGGACCCACAGGGTATGGTGTGGTAAGTTTAACACCTAAAGTATCTGCCAGGATGCTCGTATATCCCTATTCCATCCTGGCTTATTTTTCATACAATTATAACTTTTCCGGAAGCAGGATGCTCAACCCCACTGACACTAAGGAAACAAGCATAAGAGATGCTTCTTCCGCAAGGCTGGGTGCAAGTTTTAATATACACCTGAATGAATGGATTGCCCTGACCAACGATATCAGCTATGGATATTGGGGGAAGGACAAGATCAAAGGAGTGCCTGAAAGCTCTCTTTACGCTAAATGGAATATCGCCTATGAACCACGAATAGTATTTCAGATAAAAAAATTCAGGTTGGGAGAAGCTGTTAATATTCCTCTTAAGGGTAAATATTATGGAGCTGATCCAATTTATGTGCTTATGGCTCAATATGTTTTTTAAAAATTGATTATGAAAGTGTTTCGACTAAATATTGTTGCAGCCGTCATTCTTCTTTTAACAGGCTGCGCCACTCCTTCAATACTTGTTACAAAGGAGCAAAACCTCGGCGACAGCTACTTTAACAATCATGATTACCTGGAGGCTGCAAAGCACTATGAACTCATGCTTAATGCCAGCAGCAAACTTGGCATTTACCGCAATCTGTCGATGGAATCGGATGTACACAGAAAGATTGCCAACTGCCTGGAAATGACAGGTAATTATGATCAGGCATTTGTCCATGTTCATGATGCCATGATGCTGGATTCTATTGATAATAACCTTCTTGGCAGGATTGAAGATTATAGGCATGAAGGGAAGATCTTTATTTATATGGGATCGTATCAGAAGGGAATAGTATCAGTTGAAAAATCCCTTTCACTCAGCGAAGGAATGGAACAGAGCCTGAAAAATGTCCACAGGCTGACCACTGCCGATAATTACCTTGTCCTTGCCCAGTTATATGCGGTCCTCGGCAAACCGGACAAATCGCTTAACTATGCAGGCAAAGCTCTTTCTGTCTTCAAACAGGGAGGAGACCGAAGGGGAGAAATGGAATCATACCTTGCAATGGGCAGCGTTTATTCCGACCTCGGTGACAACACATCCTCACAAAACTTCATTGAACAGTCACTAAAGATTGCCGGTGAATTGAATGTGGGTACAGCCCGGCATTATCAGCTTCTTGCCTCGATCAACTCATCTCTCGGAAAATTTGAGGAAGCTCTGCGGAATCAGGAGTCTGCCCTTCAGGATGCCAGGAAATACCGTATTGCGGGACAAATAATCTGGGCCACTGTGGGGATGGGTGATATCTACCGCGATCTTGGCGACCTGAAACGGGCCGAAAAATACTACAAGCAAGCCCGTGAGGCAAAAGATACAGTCATAAAAAATGGTGCCAGCCTTGATGCATCCCTTGATCTGAGACTGGGGAATATTGTTGGCGCAAATGAATACTTCCTGGCAGAAGGCTCTTCAGCGGGGGCAGGTATCTCATCACTGCGCCTCTCTGAGATGATGATCCAGAACAATAAACCAGACAGTGCGTTTATTTATCTTGGCCAGTCCGGAGAGATGTTCAGGAAGTCGGGAAACATCCAGGGAATGGCTAATGTCAGGCTTTTAAAAGGCAGCCTCCTGGTTGACAGAGGTGAAAATGCCAGAGCAGGCCTTTTACTGGATTCTGCTAGACAGGCAACCGACTTTCCGGAAACAGTATGGCAGGCATGGTACCACCTGGGAAGGATGTATGAAAACCAGGGGCAGGCTCAAAAAGCAATCGAGTCATACCGGAATTCAATTGGTGTGATTGAAAAGATCAGAGGGGAACTAACGATTGATGAATTCAAGAGCATCTATTTCGACAGTAAGAGGCAGGTATATGACAAACTTATTAATCTGCTCCTGAAAGATAACAAACCGGTTGACGCTTTCCAGATATCGGAGCAGGCAAGGGCAAGAGCATTTTATGATATTCTGTCCAATAAGAAAATTAACTTCAGGGGTTCTGCATCTGGCGACCTTATTGCCATGGAGCAGGAAAAACGGATTGAGTTGCAGAAACTCAACAAACTGCTTCAGAAAGGCTATAACAGTTCTGCAGAAAGCGGAGGAAGCAGATCAGTTGATGTAAGGCAGGTAAGAAATGCTCTTGTGCAGGTACAGGAAGAGTATGAAGATATAGTTCGTAAAATAAAACTGAACACTCCTTCATATGCAGAAATGATTGTTCCGGATCCTGTCAGGCTTGGAGATATACAGTCAAGACTTGATCCCAAGACAGCCGTTCTGGAATACTGGATCAGCGATAAGGAATTGATATTATGGATGATAACTCATTCTGAAATACTCCTTAAAAAAACCAGTATAAGCAATGCCAGTCTTGGTTCACTGATAGAGGATGCCAGGAGGTATATTCAATTGAATTCTGCTGCTGAAATGAAATCAGTCCTGACTGATCTGTACAGGCTGCTTGTCGGTCCGGTGGAATCCAATCTTTCTTCTTTTTCAAATATTGTAATAATTCCAAATCAGTCACTTCATTTCCTTCCTTTTCAGGCACTGATGAACAAAAAGGGAGAATATCTGGTCCAGAAATTCAATCTGTCATATGCTCCTTCGGCAAGCGTTTATATTGTATGCAATGACAGGCTCATAAAAACCGGTTCTAAGTTCATGGGAATGGCATTGTCAGATGTGGAAGTCGGAAATAATATAGGTCTTCCCGGAACAGAAGATGAGCTGAAAAAAATACTGCCTTTGTTTCCGGATAATACATCGACTTTCGGTTTGCAGAGCACCGAGACATTCGCAAAGGCAAATGCCGGCAACTATAATATTCTGCATTTTGCGACACATGGAAGCTATAACTACCGCCAACCTCTCTATTCTTTTTTGCTTTTTCCTCCAGCCGAAACTGATGATGGCAAG
The DNA here is from genome assembly GCA_025454755.1 of Bacteroidales bacterium. GTDB lineage: Bacteria > Bacteroidota > Bacteroidia > Bacteroidales > VadinHA17 > LD21. Next base: position 9,397 of record JALONV010000010.1, read on the forward strand.
CTGAATGTTTACGAGGTATTCGAGTTGAACATGAACGCCAGGCTGGTCACGCTGAGTGCATGTGAAACCGGACTGGGGAACATAAGCCAGGGTGATGAGATGACAGGATTGAGCAGGGCGTTTCTGTTTGCAGGCTCATCATCGGTCATTGTAAGCTTATGGTCTGTTGCCGATTATCCCACTGCCCTGCTAATGACGAATTTCTATCGTTATCTCAGGGATCACTCCATGCAGGAAGCTCTTACAATGGCTCAGCGAGATGTGATCAAGCAATTCCCGCAGCCGGCATACTGGGCTCCGTTTATCCTGATCGGGAACGGAAATATTTCAGGATATTGAATATTGCGAATTACAAATTATCTGATCTCTACATATAGAGATGGCTTCTTGCCTGAAGGAGCGGTCTCAATACTATAAAAATCTGTTGCTCTGTAAGCAGTATTTGCCGGCCATGCTATATTATTATCCCTGATCAGAATTCCATAATTCGTTCTCGTCCCGTTTGCCCAGGCTTGCACAATACTGGTTATATCCACCTGCCATGGCACTGATCCGCTTGTAGGCGGTGCTTTAGTGACATATGGCGAAGTATAATATGATGGTGTATTTGCAAATGTTATTGTATTGGTATTCCAGGATCCCGCAAGAGGATTTATTATATATGTAGTATTCCAGTCTCCCGGCAGATACTGTACATACAGACTTAATGTCGCTTTCTGGATGGTGCCGCCACTTATGAAATTGTCAAAATTAAAGTATAAAGTACTTGCTCCAATAAGATAATCATTAACATATACTCCGATTATATAGTTGGCTCCGACACCCAGTGAAGAACTTGCGTAAACTTTATTTTTAAGGGTAGCATCATATGATGCATCCATTAACAGGTTATCAAGGGTCGGATTGAATGTGAGGTTAAGATATGGTACACTTACACCAACAACATTACTGTATGCCGTATAAGATCCATTTGATTTAGCCCTTACCCTGAAATAAGTTGTCTTTCCTATATCCACTGCCTCCGGGGTTATAATTTCTGTGTATGGAGAGGTTCTTGTCCCATTCGGATAAGTTACCAGAACCTGGTAACCTGATCCTGAAGAATATGACCATTCAAGCTCATAATGATCATCTGTTGATACAAGGCCTGGCCATGTGAAAGTCCAGGAGAGGTTAAATGAGGCGGTTGCTGAAGATGGCCCAGTAAGAACAATCGAGCTTGCAGCGGCCTGGGTGGTTGCATTGGCACTATTTGTATATGTCGAATTTCCAACGCCATTGTAAGCCCTTACTCTGTAATAATAAGTCGTAGAAGCTGTCAGTCCTGTATTCTGATAAGTAGTAATATTGGAACTGACAGTGGTTATCTCTGACCAGGTGCTGTTGTCAGGAGACCTTTCAATCCTGAACCCGCTTTCATTGTTTGAATTGTCAGTCCAGCTCAGGTTGATCTGGCTGCTTGATGCTGCTGTTGCAGTTAGGGATGAAGGAGCTGTGGGTGCGGTTCCTAATGAAGTTGTATTCGCAGTATTTGAATATGCAGAGTTTCCCGTGCCATTGTATGCTCTTACTCTGTAATAATAAATTGTCGAGGCTGCCAATCCTGTGTTCTGATATGTTGTAACATTGGCGCTTACCGTGGTTATCTCTGCCCAGGAGCTGTTATTAGGTGATCTTTCAATTCTGAACCCGGTTTCATTATTTGAGTTGTCAGTCCAGCTCAGGTTTATCTGACTGCTTGATGCTGCTGTTGCAGTAAGGTTGGAAGGAGCAGCCGGCAAGGTACCCGAGGTAGTAGCATTAGCTGTATTTGAATATCCTGAATTACCTGAACCATTATAAGACCTGACTCTGTAATAATAGGTTGTTGAAGCAGTTAAGCCTGTGTTCTGATATGTTGTGGTATTGGCTGTTGGCGTTGCTATTTCGGTCCACCCTGTTGAACCGTCAGGTGATCTTTCGACTTTGAACCCGGTTTCATTGTTTGAATTGTCAGTCCAGCTCAGGTTGATCTGGCTGCTTGATGCTGCTGTTGCAGTAAGAGTGGATGGAGCAGTTGGACCAGTTCCTGTGGTAGTTGCATTAGCAGAGTTCGAATATCCGGAATTTCCGGATGCATTATATGCCCTGACCCTGTAATAATATGTGGTTGAAGCAGTCAAGCCTGTGTTCTGATATGTTGTAACATTGGCACTGACTGTTGTTATCTCTGCCCAGGTGCTGTTATCAGGTGATCTTTCAATCCTGAACCCGGTTTCATTATTTGAGTTGTCAGTCCAGCTCAGGTTGATCTGACTGCTCGATGCTGCTGTGGCAGTGAGGTTAGATGGAGCAGTCGGTGCGCTTACCGAGGCTGTTGTTGCATTTGCATTGTTTGAGTACGTGGAATTGCCTGAAGTATTATAAGCCCTGACCCTGTAATAGTAAATCGTAGCAGCTGTTAAACCAGTGTTTTGATATGTTGTCGTATTTGCTGCGGTTGTGGCTATCTCACTCCATCCTGTAGATCCATCTGCTGATCTTTCAATCCTGAAACCTGTTTCATCATTTGAGTTATCTGTCCAGCTGAGGTTAATCTGGGTACTCGATGCTGCAGTCGCAGTCAGGTTCGATGGTGCAGTAGGTACAGCAGGACCTGATGAAAGAGTTGTTCCTGAAACCGTTGAGGTGTAATCAGAGTTCCCGACACTGTTATAAGCCCTTACTTTGAAATAATATGTTGTTGAGGCAGAAAGACCGGAGTTTTTATAGGTTGTCTTTCCTGCGCTAACAGTACCGACTTCAGACCAGCTGAAGTTATTAATTGACCTTTCAATTTTAAAACCTGTTTCATTATTTGAATTATCGGTCCACGAAAGATTAATCTCACTCGATGAGGATACCGTTGCCGTAAGACCAGATGGTGTTTTAGGAACGATAGCTTGCTCAACCTCATCCTTTTTACATGTATTTAATGAAATCAATACAACAAAAGCGAATAACAGGGGAACAAACCAGCTTTTCATAGTTAAAATTCAGTTTTGTCAATAAACGGATGTCTATAAAAGTAAGAGAAAGTCATACTTGAGAGGCGCTGCATATTAATATTCAATAGGCAAAAGGCAAAGTCCAAATCAAATTTACATCATATTCTTTTTGTCTGGGATATTTTGATCAAAAATAATCTGTTATTGATCAAATTCATATTATTCACATTCTTTAACCAGATTGCGTATTTTTGTTGAATGACTCACATGGATTTTTTCCCGGAAAAGTTCCGGTTCAGGATTGCAGAACAGGATTATATAGATCCCGGAATTCTTTTTAAAGCTTTAAGTGAGCCTTCCCCTGTAAGCATCAGGACAAATTCTGAAAAATGGAGCAAACAGCCGGATTGCTTAAGACAGGTTCCATGGTGTAAAAGTGGCTGGTATCTTGAATCAAGGCCTTCCTTTACACTTGACCCTCTTTTTCATGCAGGATGCTACTATCCTCAGGAAGCTTCCAGCATGTTCCTGGAAAAGGTTTTTATGCAAGCAACAGAAAACCGGAAGGATATCAGGGTCCTTGATCTGTGTGGAGCCCCCGGAGGAAAAAGCACCCATCTCTCTTCACTGATCGGTACAGATGGTTTCCTGGTCTCTAACGAAGTAATAAGGTCAAGGGCTTTAATCCTGGCTGAAAACCTTGCCAAATGGGGTTTATCCAATTACATGGTGACACAGAGCGATCCTTCCTCTTTCAGCAGGCTCCGGGGCTTCTTTGATATGATCCTGGTGGATGCACCATGCTCGGGCGAAGGAATGTTCAGAGATCCTGTTGCTGTAAATGAGTGGTCTGAAGAGAATGCCGTTCACTGTTCAGTAAGACAGAAAAGAATACTCATGGATGTCTGGCCGGCTCTCAGGGAAAACGGAATACTGATCTACAGCACCTGTACTTTTAATCCGGATGAAAATGAAAAGAATATTAAATGGCTCCTGGCAAAAGAGGAAGCAGAGTCGGTAAAACTGGATGTCTCGGTTTATGAAGGAATAACAGAAATAGATATTGAAGGTGTCCATGGCTACGGGTTCTATCCCGGCAGAATCCATGGAGAAGGACTTTTTATTTCGGTTCTGAGGAAGAAGGGCAGATGTGGAAAGCTGTCAGACAAAATAAAAAAAATGATTAGCCCGAATATAGGAAGTGAAGAAAAAACCAGGGCAAGGGAGTGGAGTACATTCTCTGAATTGAGTCTTTTCAAGTGGGGAGACGATATCCTGGCAATACCATTCAACTATGATGATCTTCAACTTCTTTCAGGAGCATTGAAGATCATCACTACAGGGACAAGGATCTGTACTGTAAAAGGGAAAGACTATCTCCCTTCGCATGAAATAGCAATGTCGGTTCGTTTAAAAAAGAACCAATTTCCTTCAACTGAACTCAGTCTCCCGGATGCTTTGTCGTACCTGCGCAGGGATAATTTCAATGTCCGGTTTGCAGAAAGAGGCTGGAATTTAGTGACTTACAATGGGATTAACCTCGGATTCGTGAACAATATCGGAAACAGGTTCAACAACTATTACCCGGTTGAATGGAGAATCCGAATGAGAAAGACAGAAAATGGCTGATGATTTTCAAATATTTGTTAAGCCTGTCGGAGCTGCATGCAACCTTGCCTGCAGGTATTGCTATTACTTAGGCAAAAAAGATCTTTACCGGAGTGCCGGCACTTTGAAAATGAGTGGCGATATTCTTGAAAAATATATAAAACAACATATCGATGCGTCATATGATGATCCGGTTTTCTTTTCATGGCATGGCGGTGAACCACTCCTGGCCGGCATCGATTTTTACAAAAAGGCAGTTGCCCTGCAGAAGAAATATCTTCCATCCGGCAGGGCTGCGGTAAATGGAATACAGACCAATGGAACACTGCTCAACGATGAATGGGGGCATTTCCTTAAGTTGGAGAATTTCATTACAGGTATAAGTATTGACGGGCCGGCTGATCTTCATGATAAGCACCGTCTTACGCCGGCAGGTCAGAAAACATTTGAAAAAGTGCTTAAGGGATATAAGGTACTCCGGAAGCACGAAATAACTACTGAGATATTATGCGTGTTAAGTTCTGATAATTCTCCTTACCCGTCCGAAGTATATAACTTCTTCAGGTCGATTGGAGCCATTTATCTGACATTTCTTCCACTAGTCGAAAGAGATTATTCAAAAACCTCAGGAGTGACCGATGCATCAGTCAGTCCTGATAAATATGGTCAATTCCTTTCCTCCGTTTTTGATGAATGGATCATGCAAGACATAGGTAAAATAAAGATCCAGATCTTTGAAGAAGCTCTCCGTGCTGCATTCAATCAGGAGCATACACTATGCATATTTAAGGTCGATTGCGGCGGAGTGCCTGTTATAGAACACAATGGCGATTTCTATTCATGCGATCATTTTGTTGACAGAGAACACTTTATTGGCAATATTAATAGAAGCTCTCTTGAGGATCTTCTTGCCAGCCAGGGACAGAAAGCATTCGGATTGGCAAAATCAAAAACTCTTCCCCGCTATTGTGTTGACTGTGACGTTCTTTCGATGTGCAATGGCGAATGCCCTAAGAACAGATTCATTACTACCCCCGGTGGGGAACCGGGACTGAATTATCTATGCGCAGGTTATAAGCTTTTCTTTAACCACTGCAAACCATTTATTGAAGCACTGAGGGAAATCTGGTTGCAACAGCAAACAACCGGCAGCCTGTCGCCTGATGCCTGACGCCCTTCGCCCTCTTTATTTCAGTTTCTCCTTAAAGAATCCCACCGTTCTCTGCCAGGCCAGTTTTGCTGCAGTTTCATTGTACCTGCCGGCATTGGTGTCGTTGTTAAATCCGTGACCTGTCCCAGGATAGCTGAAAATCTGGTATTCAATATTATTCTTTTTCAACGCCTCTTCGAATGCTGCGATTCCTGCATTTATGCCTGCATCGTTTTCAGCATAATGTGCCATAACAGGCGCTTTGATCTTTGCCACCTCTTCAGCCGATGGTTGTCTGCCATAATATGGAACGGCTGCATCGAGTTCGGGTGAGTTGACAGCAACCTGGTTTGTCATTGCGCCGCCCCAGCAGAATCCTGTGCACCCTACTTTTCCGTTTGAATTCGGGTGTGTCTGCAGGTATTTAACCGCAGCAACAAAATTTTTTATGGTTTCCTCGCTGTTCAGTTGTTTAAACAAAGCCCCGACATCACTTACATCTTCAGGTGTGCCTCCAACGGGAGAAAGTGCATCAGGTGCCAGTGAAAGAAATCCCTCCATTGCCATGCGTTTTGTAACATCCTGTATATGAGGAACTAATCCCCTGTTCTCATGTATTACGATAACAGCAGGGAATTTCTTGCCTTTCTTCGGTCTTGCCAGAAAGGCACGCATTTCACCTGTCTGACAGGGGTATTTGATGAATTCAGTGATTAACTCAGGTTCTCCTTCTGGTTTCCTGCCTGAAATTAATTCATTCTCTTCGAGTACAGGAAGAAGGAGCATTGCTCCGGCCATGCTTCCTGTATAGAGAGCCAGTTTCCTTAAAAAATCCCTCCGGTTGAGTTCCCCTTTCCGGTAGCCATGAAAAAGTTCTGAAATGTTTTTATCCATAATATTGAAATTTCAATTCTATCCAAATTACAAAAAAAGATTCAAATAATGACTTTTTAATCTGAAATGTCGGTTTATCTATTTAATTTGTAAAAACAAAAAATTCAATTATGAAACAGGATATTGAAATTGCCCAGGGGGCAAAAATCAAGCCGATAGCTAAGATTGCCGATAAGCTTGGCATACCTCATGATGATCTGGAAACATATGGTAAATACAAAGCCAAGCTGCCGCTTCATTTTATTGACGAAGAGAAAATCAAAAATGCAAAGTTGATCCTGGTTACGGCAATAACACCAACTCCTGCAGGTGAAGGAAAAACGACAACTTCAATCGGGCTTGCCCAGGCGCTTAACCGCATCGGCAGGAAAACAACCGTTGTGCTTCGTGAACCCTCGCTCGGACCTGTATTCGGGGTAAAGGGAGGAGCCGCCGGCGGCGGATATTCACAGGTAATACCTATGGAAGATATTAACCTTCACTTTACCGGAGATATTTCAGCAGTTGAAAAAGCCCACAATCTGCTTGCTGCGCTAATTGATAATAACATCCAGCTGAAGGATGGGAATCTTGGACTTGATCCGAGAACCATCAGCTGGAAAAGGGTGATGGATATGAATGAGAGATCGCTCAGGGATATCGTTATCGGGCTGGGAGGTACAACTGAAGGCGTTCCGCGGCAATCAGGATTCGATATTACTGCAGCCTCCGAAGTAATGGCAACACTCTGTATCGCCAAAGACCTTGATGACCTGAAACAAAGGCTCGGGAATATTTTTATTGGTTATACATATTCCGATAAGCCCATATTTGGACGCGATCTAAAGGCACAGGGAGCCATGGCGGCACTTCTTAAAGATGCCATAAAACCAAACCTGGTACAGACGCTGGAAAGCACACCGGCGATCATTCACGGCGGTCCCTTTGCAAATATTGCACAGGGAACAAACTCGATAATCGCAACCAGAATGGGCCTTTCGCTCAGTGATTATGTAGTTACTGAAGCAGGTTTTGCAAGCGAGCTGGGAGCCGAAAAGTTCTTCGATATCAAATCACAATTTGGCAATCTCAAAACCAATGCTGTTGTGATCGTAGCAACAGTACGAGCCCTTAAGTATCATGGAGGCGCTAAACTGAGTTCACTTCAGAATGAAGACCTTGCTTCGCTTGAAAAAGGGTTCGACAACCTCGATAAACATATTGAGAATATGAAATACTTCGGATTCAATCCGATAATAGCAATTAACAGATTTGATTCGGATAGCGATGCCGAACTCGGACTTCTGGTTAAGCATTGTAAATCTCAGAACGTTAAGGTTGCCGTAAATGAAGCATGGGCAAAAGGAGGAGAAGGAGCAATAGAGCTGGCCAATAAAGTAATTGAATCTGTCACCGATTGTACTGATTGCTTCAAGCCTCTTTATGATCTGTCATGGTCGTTTGAGGAAAAAATCGAAACTATCTGCAAGAAGATGTACGGAGCTGATCATGTTGAATATGCAGTAAAGGCAAAATCACAACTTGAAAAAATAGAGAAGCTGGAACTTGGAAACCTGGCCGTCTGTATTGCAAAGACCCAGAAATCTCTTTCCGATGATCAGAGCAGGAGAGGACGGCCCCGCGGTTTTACGATCAAGATCAGGGAGGTTGAACTCTCGTCTGGCGCAGGATTCATTGTGCCGATTGCCGGCACAATAATGCGCATGCCGGGATTGCCTGTTAATCCTTCCGCTGAGAAGATCGATATTGATTCGAATGGCAAAATAACAGGACTTTTCTGATAACAAAGAATTAATAACTTTATCAGAATCATAAATTCTTATATAGAATGAAGAAGGCATTAATTTATATCCTTTTAGCCGCCGCCGCAATCTCCTGTAAGAGGTACAGCAATTATGAAGGTGTTGCGTTTACTGAAAAGGAACCGCGTGATTGGGAAAACTCAGAAATGATCGGATTCAACAAGGAGGCGCCGCATGCTACCCTTATCAGCTTTGAGAGTGAAGCATCGGCACTGGAATCTGCAGGGGCTGACTCACCTAATATCCTTATTCTCGATGGTACCTGGAGATTCAGCCTGGTCAAATCGCCTGACCAGAGACCTTACTGGTTTTTCAGGGATGATTATGATACCCGCGACTGGGACGATATCGCTGTCCCGTCAAACTGGGAGATGAAAGGTTATGATGTCCCGATCTATGTGAACATCACCTATCCCTACAGGAAGGATCCACCTCTTATTCAGCACGATTATAATCCTGTGGGATCATATAAGAGAACTTTCACCATTCCTTCGGGATGGAACAATAAAGAGGTGTTTCTGCATTTCGGCGGAGTGGCATCGGCTTTCTATGTCTGGATAAATGAAGAACTGGTCGGGTACAGCCAGGACAGTAAAACTCCGGCTGAGTTCAACATAACAAAATATCTTGAAAGAGGCACCAACGCAATTGCCGTTGAAGTATATCGCTGGTGCGACGGCAGCTATCTTGAGGATCAGGACTTCTGGCGTTTGAGCGGTATCCAGCGATCGGTATTCCTTCATGCCCGGCCAAAAACTTTCATCAGGGATTTCTTTGCTGCAGGTGATCTGACAAACAATTATTCAGACGGCCTCTTAAAGCTGAATGTTTCATTAAGCAGCTCTGAATCTGATGGTGATTATTCCGTTGAGGCTTCATTATTCGATAATGGCCAGAAGCTCTGGTCAGAATCAAAAGAAATAAAAATTATTGACAGAAAAGCAGAAACAACTTTTGAGAAAAGCTTCCCGGAAATTAAGAGATGGTCTGCAGAAACACCGGATCTGTATTCACTGATAATCAGCCTTAAGAACAAGAACGGAGCAACTCTGGAAAGCGTTGGTTCAAAGATAGGTTTCCGCAAGGTTGAGATCATAAATTCACAATTGCTGATAAACGGGAAAGCAGTCTATCTGAAAGGAACAAACCTGCATGAACATGATGACGTAAATGGCCATGTTATTGATGAAACAATGATCCTTAAGGATATAAAGGTGATGAAAAGCCATAATATAAATGCTGTCAGAACATCCCATTATCCACAGCAGGAATTATGGTATGAGATGTGCGACAGGTATGGCCTTTACCTGATTGATGAGGCAAATATTGAATCTCACGGAATAGGGTATAATAAGGATGTCACGCTTGCCGACAAACCTGAGTGGGCTGCTGCTCACATGGCAAGGATGCAGGCGATGGTAGAGAGAGACAAAAACCATCCGTCTGTTATAATCTGGTCGCTTGGCAATGAGGCCGGTGACGGGAATAATTTCCTGAATAATTATAAATGGACCAAACAAAGAGATGCTTCGCGGCCTGTGCAGTATGAACGTGCTGAAAAGAGCACCAATACCACTGAAAGACATACTGATATTTACTGTCCAATGTATGCCAGGATAGAACAGATAGAAGCATATGCAAAGGACGAAAAGAACGACAGACCTCTTATAATGTGCGAATATGCTCATGCGATGGGTAATTCAACCGGTAACCTCCAGGATTACTGGGATGTGATCGGGAAATACCCTAAGCTTCAGGGAGCTTTTGTGTGGGATTGGGTCGATCAGGGCATTCAGACAACCAATGAAAGCGGTGAAAAGTACTGGGCTTATGGAGGTGATTTTGGGGAAGAGGGAGTTCCCAGTGATGGTAACTTCTGTTGCAACGGCCTTACCTGGCCTGACAGAACCGCCAAACCGGGACTGACGGAAGTTAAGAAAGTGTATCAGTATGTTGGTTTTGAGCCTGTAGACCTGAACACAGGACTGATCAGGATAAGAAACAAGTACGATTTTACCGACCTGGCCAGATTCAATTTCGACTGGGAAGTTGTTTCCGATGGATCAATAATCCAATCAGGGAAAATATCCTTCCCTGAACTGAAACCCGGCAAAGAGCTGATGGTAAAAATTCCATTGCAAAAAATCCAGCCTGCTCCGGGAACAGAGTATTTCCTGAACATCAAAGCAACAAGGAGTGAAGAATGGAACCTGGTACCCGAAAATCATGTTTATGCAACCGCGCAATTTCTTCTTTCATCGGGAGGAGAAGGAACTGCAAGGCCGGTCAATGAATATGAAGTTCTTCAGAAAAAGACCGAAGGCACCAGCTTTGAAGTGGCAGGGAAAGAGATTAAGGTTGTGTTTAATCTCGTGACAGGAAGAATGACGTCACTTGTATTCAGGGGTAAAGAATTTCTGCTCAAGGGCCCTGAACCTGATTTCTGGAGAGCGCCAACTGACAATGATTATGGTTATGGAATGGATAAATGGCTTGGAGTCTGGAAGAAAGCCGGTGAACAAACTCAGGTGACCAAAGCTGATATAAGCCAGCCGGCACCGGGGAAGGTAATTGTAACATTCAGGTACGATATCCCCGGAATAGACAAGGTAAAAATTGCAGGTTATTCTACAAGCTATGCCATTTATGGATCAGCCGACATAGTTGTTTCCAATTCATTCAATAAAGTCTCTGAGAATGTGCCTGAGCTTCCGAGAATGGGCATGCAGATGCAGCTTCCGGTTGAGTTTTCAAACCTGAAATGGTATGGCAGGGGTCCTCACGAGAATTATTCCGACAGAAAGACTTCTGCTGAGGTTGGCATTTATGAAAGCAGCGTGGCAGATCAGTATGTGCCATATATACGTCCGTCGGAAAATGGTTACAAAACCGACACGCGCTGGCTTACACTTACTGATGATAATGGTACCGGCATTCTGGTCAGCGGCAATCCGCTGATATGCTTCTCAGTTCTCAATAATATCCACGATGATTTTGAATCACCGGGAAAGTTATCGCAGTACCGCAAGGATGCAAAGAGTGCCAATACGCACACCGATGATGTAAAACCGCGTGAGCTGGTTAACCTTAATGTTGACCTCGCTCAGATGGGTGTTGGCGGCGACGACAGCTGGGGAGCAAGGATACATCCGCAGTACAGGCTTATGGACCGTAAATATGAATACTCTTTCAGGATTCGTCCGATAGTGAAGGAAGATGATGTACTGAAGCTGGCTAAAGAGAAGATTTAATATTTCAGCTCAACTTTAAGCACCTCATTCTCGCCTGTCATAACATTCTTTACATCATAGATGAGTGGTGCTGTAACCTTTTTGCTCAGAACAACCCTTGTAACTGAATTAGGCGCAAGAGTAATGGAGGGTGTTGCTCCTGCCGGACCATTGACCAGATAGAAGGGTATATCCGATTTATTGGTCACTTCGAAGAATATACTCTTTTCATTTTCAAGATAAGGTTTTCCAACTGAAATGCACTGATAGAAGAATGGTTCAGCAAATTCCTCCCTGCCTGCAAGAATCTCATCCGTATAGGCAAGCGTTCTTCCAGCAAACAGGGCTTCTTTAAGTGATTCGCTCGTTTTCTCTTTCGCAAAAACGAGGGTCATAGGCCTGTGGCTGAATTCGGGAGGTGCAAATGTTTCACTCATTACATTATGATTGTCGCTGTTGCACATAACTGCCAGCTTATGAGCTTTACAGAAAGTCAGTACCAGGGGGTAGTAATCCTCGTCATTGCCAAACTCAATACCATGCAGGTAGCCGTTTTTAATCAGCTTGTGATGTATGCTGTACATTCTTGGTATACCGTCGGGCTGCTGTGATTTCCATCCCGGATGATTCCATAAAAGGAAGGCTCCCTGTTTTATCGCAGCTTCAAAGACATTCCATGCCGAGTCGGCAACAAGAAGATTTGCATCCTCTATGAATAGTGCATTAAAATGACCGGGAGGCATTTTTCTGGTTATCTCTGCGCCGTGAACAAGGATAATATTGTTCTCTTTAGCTGTCACCTGAGCAATCTTCCATGCCGCATTATGATCAACGGGAATATAATCTTTATGCGGTGTATATTCAATATGGTCGGTGATGGCAATTGCATCGAGTCCGTCGCGAACAGCTTCGCCCACCCTTATCGTAGGCCAGACATTCCCGTCAGAAAATACAGTGTGGAGATGAAAATCGCACTTTAATGTTACATACCCCGGCAGATCCGGCAGATTTAAGATCTTTCTTTGCCCAACAGCAGAAGATAATACTAAAGTGATAAGTAATAAAGTGAATATCAGTTTCTTCATATACAATAGCTTTTGTTTTTCTTGTTTCTTTGATCTTTTATCTTTTGTCTTTGGTCTTTCTCCCCCTCCCCCTCTCTCGCTCTCACCCCCTCTTTCCTCAGAGTTCTTCATAAAAATATGCCATTTTCTCATCCGCATCATCGTAGGTGTAAATTTTTCTGTGACGGTTTATAAAATAGAAGTTCAGCATTGCAAAATCACCTGCGCACATTGTGGCATGTACGAAAAGAAGTACCGAGAGGCTCCATTTCCATAAACCCGGAAGAAAAAATATCAGGACCAGGAGCGTGATGCTGACTATTATAAATGGGATAAGTGCCACAAACCTGAATTGTCCGGCTTTTATTATATGCCTGTGTGCCGTAACATAAAAAATATATTGCTTCAGGTCGGCGCCGACTCTTATCCTCCTTGCTCCTGTAAGCCAGAAGGGTACAACATGCAGGAACTCGTGCAGGGGGATCATGAGAATGGGGAAAATAATGAAGCCCAGCAGTGAGTGCATGAGAAGGTTCCTGAACGAAAAGTATCCTGCGATATTTATTCTTACGGTGACTGCAATTGCAATGAAGATAATGCAAAGTGACCAGTAGAGAATCATCAGCCATGTATTCCTCCCTAAGTAATCCAGAACAAAGCTGATAAGGTCACCGTAAGGTATTGCCTGCATTTGCCTGAACCTGGATTGATCATTAAAGTCCTCGACCTTTAATGCCATATGAAAACTTTTTCTAAAAGTAACTATAAACAAACTTCCGGCAAATGACATATATAAATAATATCACTATTTGGCACAATTTTGGATTTGTAACCATGTTGTACAAAGGGATTATATTTTGGTAATTTTGTAAAAAATGCGGCAGTGAGGTTTTTTGCTTTAATATTTCTGATACTGTCATCTCCGGTTTTACTGTCGGGCCAGAATGATTCTGTAACTCAAAAGCAGGATACATCCCAGAACCGCGTTTTTCTTCTGCAGGAAGTTGAAAGGGATGGTGAGGTGCTCCCTGAAATAGCCATCAGGGAAGTGAAAATTGTCGGAAACAGGGGTCTCCCCAGGAAAGTAATTGTCCGAAGGTACGACAGGATGATCTACAATCTTAAAAAAGTATATCCTTATGCGGTAATTGTGAGAGAAAAAATGGACGAAGTCAACAGGAATCTCGGGCAGATTACTGATGAGAAGGAGAGAAAAAAATATTTACGAGGCATTGAGGAATATGTGCTTGGTGAGTATGAGGACGATATAAGAAATATGACAATTACCCAGGGTAAACTGCTTATCAAACTTATTGACAGGGAAACCAGAAATACTTCATTTGAACTGATCAAACAATACCGGGGAGGCTTCTCAGCATCTTTCTGGCAGGGTATTGCCAGGATCTTCGGCACTAACCTGAAAGCTGAATATGATCCCTACGGGGAGGATGCCATGATGGAAATCCTTGTCTTGCAAATAGAATCCGGGATGCTCTGAAACCAAACACATACCTCATGAAAAGAATCTTCGTTGCCGTTAAGATCAATCCGGAACAAACTTTAATTAGGATATACAATTCATTGAAATCCGTGCTGGGAGGAGAGAAGATCAACTGGACAGATCCGTCAAACATACACCTGACACTGGCATTCCTTGGAGATACCGAAGATGAGCTGATTAAAATGGTTTCTATAATGCTGAAACAAAAATGTACCGGGTTTGGTTGTTTTAGATTTAACCTGACAGGAGCAGGTGTTTTCAAGAATTACCGTGATCCGAAAGTGATCTGGGCGGGAATTGAATCCAATGAGAAACTCTCGCAGCTCAACGAAAAGATTATGACCGGATTGAAGGATGCTGGATTCAGTCTTGATGAGCGGCCTTTCAAACCCCACCTGACATTGGGAAGGATAAAATCAATTGGTCATCCGGATATCCTGAAATCAGCACTCGAAAAATATCAGGATGTGAAAATTCAGGAGGTTGAAGTAAAAGAAGTGACTCTTTTTGAAAGTATTCTGAAACCAGCAGGTCCTGTTTATAAATCAATTAGCGAATTTTCCTTAGAATAATTATTTAACCACGGAGAACACGGGTCTTCGCTTTGCTCAGACTTGCACGGAGTTTTCACGGAAGTTCTCCCCCTCACACCCTCACGCCCTCACGCTCTCGCGCCCTCACACCCTCACGCCCTCATTTCTTCAAACTCCCTTACCCCTGAGAACAGTTCCGATAGTGTAAAAAATGATCTTAAAGTCAAACCATAACGATCTGTGATTCATGTAGTAAAGATCATAATCAAGCCTCTCTATCATTTCATCAACGCTTGATGCATATCCGAATTTTACCTGTCCCCAGGAGGTTACACCGGGTTTTACACTCTGTAGTTCATTATATACGGGAGCCTTTTTTATTATCTGATCGATGAAAAACTGGCGCTCCGGACGTGGACCCACAAGAGACATATCACCTTTAAGGACGTTTAGCAGGTTTGGGATTTCATCGATCCTGTATTTTCTCAGGAAGCGGCCAATGCGTGTGATCCTTTCTTCATTATCACCTGACAACAGCGGCACGCCCCGTTCGGCATCATAGGCCATTGACCGGAATTTGTAAATTGAAAAAGGTATTCCTTTCCTGCCGATCCTGTCCTGGGTGTATATCACCGGACCTCCCCCGGAAATCCTTATCAGAAGAGCAAGGAGCAGAAGGAACGGGCTTAATGCCAGGAGCGAGATGAATGCAAAGCAGAAATCGAAGATCTGTTTGATGGATTTATAAAGCAGATTCTTCCTGTCAGCCTTAAAATTAATATTTGTATTATGGTTGTTCTCCGGCATGAATCTCAGGACCTTGAATTTATGAAGATATAGATTTTTTCTGTCACTATGATATCATTAATGAATCCTGTACAACAATTTTTTTATTTTTGTTGCGTCAAACCTGATGCTCCGGATTTAAGATGACAGATGATTTTGAGGCCAAAGGAAAAAGAAAAAAGCTTGTAACCGAGCTTAGGAAAAAAGGGATCTCCGATGAGGAGGTCCTCAGAGCGATTGACACTGTGCCCAGGCATCTTTTTATGGATCCGGCATTTCTGATACATGCTTACACCGATAAGGCTTTTCCGATATCATCAGGACAAACGATTTCACAGCCTTATACAGTGGCAATACAAACATCGCTTCTTCAGGTGAAGAAAAGGGACAAAATACTTGAGATAGGCACCGGATCGGGATATCAGGCAGCCATACTTGCAGAAATGGGAGCAAAAGTTTATACTATTGAACGATTCAGGGAACTTTACCTGAAAGCACAACAGATCATTTCGGCGCTTGGATATTCCATCGATTTCTTTTATGGCGACGGACATGTGGGGAAAGCCCAGTATGGACCCTTTGACGGGATAATAATTACTGCTGCTATAAGGGAGATCCCTGTAACTCTGCTTAAACAGCTAAAAACAGGAGGGCGCCTTGTTGCGCCTGTCGGAGGAGGGGGATTCCAGGAAATGACACTTGTTAAAAGAGATGACGAGGATTCCTTTACTTATACAACTCATGGCAGCTTTGTGTTTGTTCCAATGCTTACCGGAACTATAAATAACAACTGAAAAAAATGGAAGTATTCAGATTGATCTTTTCACCGATTGAGGTTAATACATATATTTTATCTGATGATTCCGGCCAGTGTGCCGTTATCGATTGCGGATGTTACAACAGGACAGAACTTGAAAGGCTGACAGATTTTGTAAGCGGGAAAAAACTGAAACCTGTCCTTCTGCTGAATACCCATTGCCATCTCGATCATATATTTGGCAATATGATGTTCCTTGAAAAATATAACCTTGGCGCATACTGCCATAAAGATGAAGAGGTTAACAGGAATGATTCTGTCCATATTGCATCGGTTTTCGGTATGAAAATGGATATGCCTCCAGAACCTGCAGGACTGATTGAAGAAGGAAGTATTGTTTCTTTCGGGAACACAAAGCTCAGAGCTCTGTTTGTTCCCGGGCATTCATCCGGGAGCCTGGCATTTTATAATGAGAAAGCCAAAATAGTCTTTACAGGCGATGCGCTCTTTGCAGGCAGTATCGGCAGAACAGACCTTAAAGGCGGTGATTATGAGACGCTTATAAATAGCATAAAAGAGAAATTGTTCACGCTTCCTCCCGACACAATTGTATATCCCGGACATGGTGATCCGACAACCATTGAAAATGAAATGCGCACAAATCCTTATTTTAACTAAAGTGTAATATAGTCCGAACTCATTTAATTCAGAATTGTTTAAAATATAAATCCAGATATATGGCTGCAGATAAATTCGTTAATCGTCACAATGGTCCAAGAAAAGGGGAAGTGCCCCAGATGTTAAAGGTTATTGGCGTTGATTCCCTCGATCATCTGATCGACAAAACAGTGCCTGAGAAAATAAGACTTCAGAATCCGCTCCGGCTGCCCCCGGCAATGAGTGAGTATGAATACCTGAATCACCTGAGGGACCTGGGTTCAAGGAATAAAATGTTCCGTTCATTCATAGGACAGGGATATTATGGAGTGGCACCGCTGTCGGTAGTTATCAGGAATGTTCTTGAAAATCCGTCATGGTATACATCATATACCCCGTACCAGGCAGAAATCTCGCAGGGACGTCTTGAAGCACTCCTGAATTATCAGACAATGATCATTGACCTTACAGGTTTGCAGATCGCCAATGCTTCGCTTCTTGATGAATCAACCGCCGCTGCTGAAGCAATGATCATGATGCACAATGCAAGATCCAGGGCTGCAGTAAAAGCAGGAGCAAACAAATTCTTCGTCGATGAAGATATCTTTTTGCAAACCCTGGATGTAATTAAAACAAGGTCAAAACCTATTGGCATTGAATTAGTTATAGGTAAATATGACGAGGCCCTGTTTAACGATATGTTCTTTGGAGCGTTCATTCAGTATCCTGCTGCTTCAGGACAGATTAAAGATTACAGTGAATTTACAGCAAAGGCTCATGCTGCAGGAGCACTGGTTGGCGTTGCTGCCGACCTGATGAGCCTGTCAATTCTTACTCCTCCGGGAGAATGGGGAGCAGATATTGCTGTCGGATCAAACCAAAGATTTGGTTTGCCGATGAGCTTCGGTGGCCCTCATGCGGGTTTCTTTGCTACAAAAGATGAGCTTAAACGAAGTATGCCGGGAAGAATAATAGGAGTTTCAGTCGACGCACAGGGCAATACAGCTCTACGCATGGCTCTGCAGACACGGGAACAGCATATAAAGCGCGAACGCGCCACATCAAACATATGTACCGCGCAGGCACTTCTTGCCACCATGAGCGGGATCTACGCACAGTATCACGGACCTGATGGGATAAAGAATATTGCATCGCATATCCATCAGACAGCATGTACGTTAAATACGGGGCTAAAGAACCTTGGTTATGATCAGGCAAATACACATTTCTTTGACACGATCAGGATTAGGCTCGCTTCATCAGGAATGACTGAGAAGATCAGATATCTGTCAGAAGAGAATGGCATTAACTTCTTCTATCCTGATGAAGTGACGGTAAGCATCTCTACAGATGAAATAACCTCATTTAAGGAGATCGATTCAATTATTGAGCTGTTTGCTAAGGCTGCAGGGAAACCATTTAAATCCGCAGGATCTATCTGTGACCGAATTTGTATTCCTGAAAACTTCATAAGAAAATCCGGCTTTTTAAAAGCTGCAGCTTTCAACAGGTATCACAGCGAAACCGAAATGATGAGGTATATCAAGCTGCTTGAACGGAAAGATTTCTCTCTTACTCACTGCATGATCTCCCTTGGATCCTGTACCATGAAGCTGAATCCGGCAACATCAATGTTCGCTATGAGCTGGCCCGAATTCGGCAATATTCATCCTTTTGTTCCAAAGGATCAGGCTCAGGGTTATTACCAGCTGATGGAAGAGCTTGGTGAAGCACTGAAGGAGATCACCGGTTTTTCAGCTATATCATTACAGCCAAACTCGGGGGCTGCCGGAGAATATGCCGGCCTTATGGTCATCAGGGAATATCATCAGAGCCGGAATGATGCAGGCAGAAATGTAGTACTTATTCCTTCATCTGCGCATGGAACAAATCCGGCCAGCGCAGTAATGGCAGGCATGCAGGTAGTTGTTGTGGAATGCGACGAGAGAGGCAACATCAATGTGGAAGACCTGAGAAAGAAGGCAGAAGAAAATAAGGCTTCACTCGCAGCCTTTATGATTACCTATCCATCCACTCATGGCGTCTTCGAGGAAGCTGTAACGGAAATGGCACAGATAATTCATTCTTATGGCGGACTGGTTTATATGGACGGCGCAAATATGAATGCCCAGGTGGGACTTACAAATCCCGGCAGAATAGGGGCAGATGTATGCCATCTCAATCTGCATAAGACTTTTGCCATACCTCATGGCGGAGGCGGTCCTGGTATGGGACCAATTCTTGTCAACGACATGCTGGCAGAGTTCCTGCCATCGCACCCCATAGTCAAGACCGGGGGAAGCCATGGGACTACTGCTGTTGCAGGTGCACCATTCGGAAGCGCTCATGTTCTTACAATTTCGCATGCTTATGTTCTTATGATGGGTCCGGACGGGCTTACCGAGGCGACAAAATATGCAATACTCAATGCCAATTATATTTCTGCTGCGCTGAGAAGCTGGTACAAAACACTTTATACCGGATCGAATGGATTCGTTGCTCATGAGATGATACTGGACTGCCGCAATTTCAAGGCAGAGGCAGGAATTACTGAATCCGACATTGCCAAAAGACTTATGGATTACGGATTCCATGCACCTACACTTTCATTCCCGGTGCATGGCACACTTATGATAGAACCAACCGAATCAGAATCTCTCAGGGAAATTGATAAGTTCGTTGATGCAATGAAAACAATATGGAAGGAGATTCAGGAAGTTAAGGATGGGCAGGCTGACATGGAAGACAATGTTTTGCACAATGCCCCTCATACCGTTATGGTTATTACTGCCAATGAATGGAATCACAAGTATAACAGGCAGAAGGCGGCGTTTCCTGTAAAATGGATAACGGAAAACAAGTTCTGGCCTTCAGTAGGCCGAATCGACGATGGCTACGGCGACAGGAACCTGGTGTGTACCTGTGACCCGATAGAGACCTACAGACAATAGTTTTAAAGTTTATTAACTGGCATAAGCTTCCGGTTCAATTATTTCTGATTAATTTTATTCCATTAATTAATCACAACCAACCACTCAATATATGCGTAATTCATCATGGAATGACCTGGTCAGCATGATTGACGGAAAGAAAATATCATATCAGCCTGCAGGATTCATTATCGACAGTCCATGGATACCAGGCTGGTATGGTATATCACCGGTAGATTTCTATTCATCTGACGAGCTGTGGCTTAAATCGAACCTTAAAGCCGTAAATACTTTCCCGGATACATGGTTCATGCCCGGATTCTGGTCTGAATATGGTATGTGCACAGAACCTTCGGCATTTGGTGCAAGGATGATATTTCTTCAAAAGGGACTGCCCCATGCAGAAAAAGTGATAAAAGGAATAGAAGATGCTGATCTTCTTCCTCAACCGAATGTAAAAACCGACGGACTTCTTCCTTTCATGATAAGCCGGCTGAAGAACAACCAGAAAGCTATTTTGGATTCCGGCCATCAGACCAGGTTCACTGTGGCAAGAGGACCAATGAATATCGCGACGTTCCTGATGGGAACAACAGAATTCATGCTGGCGCTTACAATGGACCCTGAAGGATCTCATAAGCTTCTTAAAAAAATAACCGATTTCATCTGCGACTGGCTCAGCTGGCAGAAAGAGTGCTTCCCTTCAATAGAAGGTGTACTTGTTCTTGATGATATTATAGGTTTTATCGGAGAAGCTGAATTCCGGGAATTTGTCCTTCCATACTTTAAAAGGATATTTTCGGTTACAGGAGCTAAAGCAAGATTTCTGCATAATGATGCCGATGGACTTATAACAGCACGAAATCTTGAAGCCATGGGTGTAAATATGTTCAATTTTTCTTTTAACCATTCCATGGGAGAGATAAGGGAACTGGCCGGTCCAAAAGTTATTCTTGTCGGTAACATACCTGCCAGGGACGTTCTCGGATCAGGTACTCCGGCACAGGTTGAAGTAGCGGTTAAGAAGGCATTCGGGGAGATTGCAAATCACGAAAAGATCATCTGGTCTGCCGGAGGAGGCATGCCACCGGATGTAAAGGATGAAAACATACATGCATTTATCAGTTCAGTGAAGGAACTTACATGCTGAAATACAGGATGCTTGTTTATGACGACAAAACTGACAAGACGACAGCTGACAGAGTATGGAACGATTTTGCGTATCCACAGGTTATCAGAATTTCAAACAAATAACAATATATCATGAAAAAGCTATTACTTCTGTTACTTCCTGCTTTGATCCTTGCTTCCTGCGGATCAGGAGGGTCTAAAAAGCAATCTGAAAAATCTGAAACTAAAATGGAGAACCAATATCTGGTGTCAGTAATGACCGTCGACCCGGGCCATTTTCATGCTGCACTCGTGCAGAGGATAATGTATGACCAGGTCAATCCTGAAGTGCATGTTTATGCTCCTGAAGGCCCTGATTATGTCAAGCATCTCGACAGGATCAGGGGATTCAACGAACGTTCCGTGGATCCTACATCGTGGAATGAGATTGTTTATACCGGCCCCGATTTCTTTGAAAAAATGCTTGAAGATAAACCAGGCAATGTAGTTGTTCTGTCAGGTAATAATAATAAAAAGGCAGAATACATTACCAGATCAGTTAATGCAGGGCTTAACGTTTTTGCAGACAAACCGATGATAATTTCTCCGGAGGATTTTCCAAAGCTGGACGAAGCTTTTAAAGCTGCAGCCGAAAAAGGTGTTCTCATTTATGATATTATGACTGAACGATATGAGGTCACAACAATTCTTCAAAAGCTTCTTTCAATGAAGGAGGAAGTATTCGGCAAACTCACAAACGGGACACAGGACGAACCTGCTGTTACCAAGGTAAGCGTCCATCATTTCCTGAAGATGGTTGCCGGCTCTCCAAACATCAGACCGGGATGGTTCTTTGATGTTGAACAACAGGGAGAAGGTATTGTTGACGTAACAACACATCTGGTTGACCTTGTTCAGTGGGAATGTTTTCCGGAACAGATTCTGAATCCATCAGATGTGAATGTAGTTTCGGCAAAACGCTGGCCGACAATTATTTCAAAGGATGAATTTAAGGCTGTGACAAATATTGATGAATTTCCTGATTATCTTCAGAAGGATATTATAGATGGAAAACTTAATGTATTCGCCAATGGTGAAATAGTTTACCAGATAAAAGGTGTTTGGGCAAAAGTGTCTGTTACATGGAATTACAAGCCTCCTGTGGGTGGTGGCGACACTCATTTTTCGACTATGCGGGGAACTAAATGCGATCTGGTGATCAAACAAGGCCCTGAGGAGAAATTCAAACCAACTCTCTATATTGAGAATATAAAAGGGACTACTGTTAAAGATTTCACAGAAGCACTTAAGACAGCATTATCGTCTCTTCCTTATGACAGTTTGACCATTGAACCTGTTGGCAAGACAGCGTTAAAGATCAATTTTCCTGATAAATACAGGGTTTCCCATGAGGAGCATTTCGGACAGGTTACAGCGAAATTCCTTGAATATATGAAGACTGGAAAATTGCCTGAATGGGAGGTTCCGGGTATGATCACTAAATACTACACCACAACCAGTGGTCTGAAAAAAGCTAAGGAATAACAACCAGGCTCAGTGGCGCAGCGGCTCAATGGCTCAATGATAAATACCCCTGCGCCGCTGTGCCTTTGCGCCTCTGTACCTTTCTTAAAATAAATCTTCGATTACCATAGAGTACAGATCATCAAGACTTATCTCCGCAACCTGAGCCTGTTTTGGCACCAGGCTCTCTTCTGTCATACCCGGTATGGTGTTTATCTCAAGGAAGTTGGGTTTGTTCCCGACAATAATAAAATCCACCCTTACAATACCTCTGCAACCAAGAAGATCGTAGATACCGGAGCTTAGCTTCTGTATTTCTTCGGTCATTTTTGCAGACATTTTAGCAGGTGTGACCTCTTCAGATTTTCCCGGTGTATATTTTGCTTCAAAATCGAAGAACTCATTTTTGCTGATGATCTCCGTAACCGGAAGGACAAGTGTTTTGGATTTTGCCTTTACAACTCCGCAGGCAACCTCCCTGCCTTTCATAAACGATTCTATCATTACTTCATCACTTTCCTTGAGTGCAGTTTCAATAGCAGGTAGCAACTCATCTTTTTTCTTTACTTTGGTGACTCCAAAACTAGATCCGCTGTCGTTTGGCTTTACAAAACAGGGCAATCCGATCCTTGAAAGAATACCTGACGGTTCAATTTCATCTCCTATTCTGATCATCATTGCATCGGCCATTGCTATGCCATACTCCTTTAGAAAAAGTTTGCAAGCCTGCTTGTTAAAAGTCAGGGCAGAACAGAAAGCATCGCAACCTGTATACGGAATTTTAAGCATATCAAAATAGCCCTGAAGCAGACCATTTTCTCCAGGGGTGCCATGAATTGCCATGAATATTGCGTCGAACCTTATATGAAAATCGTCTACTACAAGAGTGAAATCATTTTTATCGACATTATAGTAACGGCCTTTAGGATCCTCCCAATACCAGTTTATACCTCTTATCATGATGATATAAACTTCATATCTTGAGGCGAGAGCACTGGCAACTCCGTTAGCGCTCTTTAACGATATCTCATATTCCGAGGAATCACCTCCTGCTACAATCGCGATCGTTCTCATATTATTTAAAAGTATATTCAAATTTAATCAATAGTTTAATTATTTAACTTTGATAAAATTTAAATAAGTCAGAAAATGAAAAAAAGCTGTTTGGTAACCGTTATTATAGTTGCCTTTTTAGGTCTTGTAGTCCTTGGATTAGTACTTTGGGGTACAAAGGTTTACAATCAGATAGTTACACTTCAGGAGGGAGTCACAGGCCAGTGGGGCAATGTCGAAAATCAATATCAGCGAAGGGCAGATCTGATTCCGAATTTTATGGAAACCGTTAAGGGCGCAGCCAATTTTGAACAGGAGACTCTCACCCAGGTAATTGAGGCAAGGGCAAAAGCCACGCAGGTGACATTAGATCCTACGAAGATGACAGCAGAGAACATGCAGCAGTTTCAGGCAGCCCAGGGTGAACTGAGCACAGCTCTCTCCCGTCTCATGGTTGTTGTGGAACAATACCCTGAATTAAAAGCCACTCAGAACTTCAGGGATTTTCAGGTCGCACTGGAAGGTACAGAAAACCGGATCTCTGTTGAGAGAAGAAAATTTAATGAAGTTGCCCAGGCTTTTAACACCTACATTAAAAGATTCCCGCAGAATTTTATCGCAGGTCTGTTCGGCTTTACAGCAAGACCATATTTTGAGTCGATGGAAGGTGCAGAGAAAGCACCGCAGGTTCAGTTCTGATAAATGAAAGCCTCGACATTTTTCACAAAAGAGCAGCAGGCTCATATCCGTTCAGCAATAAAGGAAGCTGAGGAGAATACCTCCGGCGAGATCAGGGTTCATCTCGAAACCAGTCTTGCTGGTGATGTGCTCGACAGGGCAGCATGGATATTTAAAAAGATAGGCATGCATAAAACCGAAAGCAGGAACGGGGTGCTTTTTTATTTTGCGATTGCAAATAAGAAATTCGCTGTTATCGGCGATTGGGGAATTAACAGAAAAGTGCCCGAAGGTTTCTGGGATAATATAAAGGTACTCCTCGAGAAGCATTTCAGGGAAGAAAAATATTCCGAAGGTCTTGCAAAAGGCATACTCATGGCGGGCGAGCAGCTGAAAGAGCATTTCCCTCATAAACGTGATGATATCAATGAGCTTCCTGACGAAATCTCATATGATATTCCGGAATAAACAGGAAACCATGAAAAAGAAAAGAGGATTTAAAAAGGGATTGCTGTCCCTGTTTGTTCTGCTGACGGTGTCAGCTATGGCACAGGATTTCCCGGAGAAGCCATACCCGCCACAACTAGTAAATGACTTTGCAGGAGTTCTTAATTCCCGGGAGATAAGCGCTCTTGAGAACAAACTGGTCGCTTTCAACGATTCAACAACCACCCAGATTGCGATTGTAACTATTGAGGATCTCAAAGGATATGAGATAGGAGATTATGCCCAGCGCCTTGCTGAAAAATGGGGAATAGGACAAAAAGGAATAAACAACGGAATTATCATACTTGTCAAGGCGAAAACAAGTTCGTCGCCGCGCGGAGACGTGGCCATAGAAACAGGATATGGTCTTGAAGGAGCGATACCTGATATCCTATGTGGCCAGATCATTGATAATGAAATAACTCCTGCTTTCAGGAACGGCCGCTACTTTGACGGTCTTGATAAAGCTACCGATACCCTTATGGCTTTGGCCCGGGGAGATTTTCCTGCCGGTAAGTACAAAAAGAAATCAGATTTTGGTGCACTTGCACCTTTCATCATTTTCATAATAGTGTTAATAATTATTATGTCGATGCGGAGCGGTGGTGGCAAGAATCAGAAACATATAAGTGATAAGGGATTGCCGCTATGGCTGTTAATGTCAATGATGAATTCAGGCCGTGGTTCACATAGCGGCAGATGGGGCGGATTCTCCGGCGGTGGATCTGGTGGCGGCGGCGGAGGCTTTGGAGGATTCGGCGGCGGCAGCTTCGGTGGCGGCGGCGCCTCAGGTTCCTGGTAAATTTTACAAGAAGTTAACCGCAAAGAGCGCAAAGCCATCCTGCGCTGACGCTCCGGATGGAAAAGAAACGCAAAGTTCGTAAAGAATTCAATTTGAGGATCTTTGCGTCCTTTGCGTCCCTGTTTACAGGGCCTTTGCGTCCTTTGCGGTTAATTGCTTTCTGTAGATTAACTAAATTGTGAATCTCTTCCGGAAATATAGGATCTCCATTTTTCGATTACCTGCTTCATATCATCAGGAAGCTCAGAATCGAAGAAGAGCCTTTTTCCTGTGACGGGATGATCAAACGCAAGCGACTTTGCATGAAGCGCCTGACGCGGAAGAATTGCAAAGCAGTTTTTTACAAATTGCTGATATTTTGAAAATGTGGTTCCTTTAAGTATCCTTTCCCCTCCATACTCTTCATCATTGAACAATGGGTGCCTGATGTGGCTGAAGTGAACCCTTATCTGGTGAGTCCGCCCGGTTTCAAGCTTGCACTCAACAACTGAGACATAACTGAATTCCTCAATTATTTTATAGTGAGTAATTGCTGACTTTCCATGACTGCCGTCAGGAAATACCTGCATGATTTTCCTGTCGCGGATATTCCTCCCGACATGTCCGGTAATAGTGCCTTCAGGCGGATCGGGTATACCCCAGACTATAGCAATGTACTTCCTGTCGGTAGTGCGGTCATAGAACTGTCTGGAGAGTTTATTAAGTGCCAGCTCGTTCTTCGCCAGTACCAGTATGCCCGATGTATTTTTGTCAATTCTGTGAACCAGGCCGGGCCTTATTTCGCCTGTCTGAAAAAGCGGCAGATCCTTGAAGTGCCACATCAGCGCGTTCACAAGAGTGCCGGTATAATTTCCATACGCAGGGTGGACAACCATCCCTGCCTCCTTGTTTACTACAATGACATCATCATCCTCATACACTATACCAATAGGAATATTTTCCGGGATCAGCTCTATCTCACGGGGAGGATTGGGAAGAACTACCTGCACTATATCATTTGGTTTAACCCTGTAGTTAGGCTTGACAGGATTGTTGTTCACCAGAATATTTCCGGCATTGGCAGCCTCCTGTATCCGGGTCCGGGAGACATTTTCAATCCTGGCACAAAGAAATTTATCGATTCTCAGCAGCGATTGTCCGGGATCGACCTTAAACCGGTGATGTTCAAATAATTCCTGCTGGTCAACAACCTCTTCCTCTGCCATGATATCAGGTTACCTTATCTTGATGAGGCGGTTATATCCGATCGGATTTCCATTCCGGGTAGCTACTATTGTGTACATGCCATCATGCAGTGAGGATATGTCGATCCTCTCAGTCAGGCGTGTTTCAAGGACTTTACGTCCCTGGAGATCGATGATTGAGATGCAGAGATTTCCTTCCATCAGCATTTCTTCATTATCTAAATTAATGAAATCACCTGCCGGATTAGGATAAAAATGAAGTATTATCCTTTCTTTGTACTTAATGTCATTTATTGAAGTGACCAGTGGATGTCCCGTCACAGGCCTGATCATTATGCTGCCGGAAGCTGCAGAACGAATCCAGTTTCCGTTTATCCAGTAAAATTGTTTTCCGCCATGGGGTGTATTAATGTCAAGACCGGCATTCAGAAATGTTTCTGTTCTCTGTTTCCATCCTACATAGAAAATGTCATCAACCATTACCGCATCCTTTAAGCGGTAAGTATAGAAACCATTTATTGCTTCTCCCTGCTGAACCATTTCCTTCTCCTGTGAATAGAGAACATTTCCCGGGACACCTTCCAGATCATCCCAAACCATCAGGTCGAAAATCCTCTGGTTAGCATTCAGATAGCTGTCGTTGAAGCAGATCTTAATTGCCCTGAGAGTGTCCTGGATAAATGATTTGAACCGGTAGGCCACCATAGCATTTTTTGATCCAAGCCCGTTAACTCCATAGCCTCCTTCTGAAGAACCGTCATCAAAAGCAAAATAATTGCTGAATCGCTGGTAATAGACCACCGTGTCGTTTTCCTTAGGATCAAAATTATCTGTGATGAGCCAGCTCGTTATCCTGAAAAGGGCAGAATCAGTGTTGCCTGTGCTGAATGTGTAGATAAGTTCTGCCTGATCATCAACGTTAGTTTTAGGATCGGCATTTTTTGCGCCCGCGGGGATTGACTTCGCCAGGGAGTTCTCATATACATCCCAGACCTCAAAATTCCTTGTGACATTCCTTACAATTATATCATTGTTGCGGTAGTGCATGGGAATTGATAAACCCATTTCCACTTTGGCTACTTTATTAAATTGTGACAGGGGCATCGATTCATGTGTATTCAGCAAAGACCGGTGGGTTGACCTGAAAGCCACGTCCTGAAAAATGGTATCTGCATCATTCCTGTATTTGTCGAGCACGATATAATCAATATTCCAATGGTCGCAGTTGCCTATCATCGATGGTTCGGTAAGGTTGGCGCTCAGACTGGCATAATTGATGAAACGGAACCGGAATCCTTTCTTAAGAAATCTGGCATTGTCAATTCTGATAACAACCGGCTTGAAATGAGAGTATTCAACTGCTGTTGTCCTCCACGCGGCATACCATTTTTCCTCAGCAGGCGCATATAGCTGAAGAACCAGGCTATCGTTCTCTTCCGGCATATCACCAAGTCCGCCCGGCTGAAAATAGAAACTCAGCCTTATGCTGTCGGAGGCTGAAAGATTCAGATTTATTGGTTGTGAGGTAAGATGATCTGCTTCAAAAACTATATTGGAAGCAGCCTCATAGAGCCTTCCGGTATTATTCAGGACATCCAGTGTTGCAACCCCGGTAGTAATCTGATCTGCTGAATATGTGTCATTTATAAAAGCGAAATCGTCGCTCCATTTTCCGGCATCCGGTGATATTGAGACTCGTGAAAAATCATCAAAAAAGGGCAGATTAAGAGTGTCAGCGGTTAAACCTTTGGCTTCCTTATTCTTATCGTAATTGTCCCTGATGATGTTGTTTGTTTGCAGTCCAATGACAAGCTCCTGACTTACAGCAATATCCAGGCTTAGGATTATTAAAATAGTATTCAGTAATAGTTTCTTCCCCATCAGCCTGAAATAAGCGGTCAATTAATTGCTGCCTCCACAAGAACGGAGTCACCGAGAATTACCATTGTTGAATCAACAGGCAGCTTCACTGAATCAAGGGTAAACCACAGGTACATGAATCCGCCGTATTGTATTGCTGCATCGTCCTTAAATTCAGGTTTCTGCATATATACAAATGCATTCAGGCTGTCTTCACCGGTGATAACCGTATTATCAAAGTTATATGCTCCGAGGTTCAGCGATGTGCTGTTTATCCTGTCGATGGCAGGATCAAAATTCAGACCTATCAGATTCGGGACGGCAGTCGTTCTGCTGCTGTATCCTTTCCCAAGTTCAAGGTCGATTATAGAACCTTTTTGAAGGGAATCACCGGACGCTATTTCCTTCCCGTTATGCAACTGGCTTAGCACCATGTCAACAGAAAGATCCGCCTTATAATATTTCTTTCCTATCACAAGACCCGAGCTCTCAATAAGTGCATTGGCCTGGCGAAGAGGAATGTCAATAAGGTTGGGCATCGCTACCATCTCAGGTCTGGATGCATTGACCGTCAGAGAAATATTCCTCCATTTTTTGACTCTAAATCCCGGTTTGGGATTTTGCTCTGCGACACATCCTTTGGGTACCAGGGAAGTATAAACAGAATCGATCACCTGGTACTTCATTTTGCTTTTCCTGGCCAGCGCCTCGGTTTCATTCATTGTGAGACCAAAGAAATCAGGTACCGGGCGTGACTGTCCATGCCGTGTATAAATATTCATCCAGAGAAGCAGTATAGTTACGACACCAATGACTATTAGGATTGCTAATCCGAGGTTTTTCAAAAAAACTTTACTGAAGATGAAATTCTTTAAGCTCATACAGGCAGGGTGTACATTATTGATAACGCAAATGTATTACTTTATATTATAATATGAGTCCCTTTCCACAGGCTCGAAACCTGCCGCCCGGATAAGCGCAGATATCTCTTCAGTCGACATGGAAGGATTCTTATCTTCAGCCCCGGCCATGGAGTATATCCTTGTAGTGTCATCAATGGTCCCGTCAAGATCGTCGGTACCGAACGACAGGCTTATTTGTGCTGTCTCTCTGCCGATCATCGGCCAATATGCCTTTATATGGGGTATATTATCAAGAAAAACTCTGGCAACCGCATAATTTTTAAGGTCTTCGGTTATGCTTACCTCGCCGAGATATCCCATGCTGTTGTTCGCCTTTTTATATTTGAGCGGAATGAAAGCATTAAATCCTTTGGTTATGGCCTGAAGATCACGGAGCCGTTCCATATGATTGATCCTCTGGGCATAAGTCTCAATATGCCCGTAAAGCATTGTTGCATTTGAAGGTATTCCCAGCTTATGGGCTTTCTCATGGATGGTCAGCCAGAGTTCTGAGGATGGTTTCTCATCGCATATCTTTTTCCTGAGCTCTTCATCAAATATCTCAGCTCCTCCTCCGGGGATGGAATTCAGCCCGCAGCCTCTGAGGAATTCCAGTCCTTCTTCAACTGACATTCCTGCCTGTGAAATCATATAGTCGAGCTCAATGGCCGAGAATGCCTTGATATGCAGCGATGGTCTGTGCTGTTTTATCTTTCTTATAAGCTCACCATAATAATATATATCATGGGAAGGATGTACACCACCGACAATATGAACTTCAGAAACATCTTTCCCGTCGAACCGGCGGACGATCTCAAGCATCTGCTCATGACTGTATTCCCAGCTATCAGGATCACCATCAGGTTTGTGATATGAGCAGAAGCGGCAGTTATAGATACACTTGTTCGTTGGCTCAATGTGGAAGTTCCTGTTGAAGAAAGCCATATTCCCATTAATCCTTTTTCTGGTGATGCCTGCCAGGATGCCAAGAAGAGGAAGATCTGCATCTTTGAAAAGGGTCAGTCCATCGTCGTTTGAAATGCGGCTTCCCGAAATTATTTTATCGGCAATATGTCTGAGTTTATCATTGGTGATATATTCAAGAAGTCTGCTCATCTGATCTTTATGAGGAGGTAAAATTAATAAAAAAGGCGCCTTGTTCAGGCACCTTTAATGCATATCATTAGCTATACAACTTATTTCAGTTTAAGCTCAGGAGTGACAGAAAGTTTCTTTCGCCCTTTCGCCCTGCGCGAAGAAAGTACTCTTCTTCCGTTTGCAGTGGACATTCTTTCCCTGAATCCATGCTTGTTTGCCCTTTTTCTTCTTGACGGTTGAAATGTCCTTTTCATTTTATCCTTATTTTATTGTGTTTCTTACAATTTTGAGATCGCAAAGATAGTGTTTTTTTTATATTCAAAAAGAGAGATACACTATTTTCTTGGTTTCAAAGAATGATTCACTGAAGAAATCTCTGATATTCCATATTTTAACCCTATCCTTTAAAGCGCCAAGCTCGTTATCAAGATTACCGCCTTTAAGATAAATTATACCGTTTCTCAGTGAATTACTGCTTTCACGTGAAATGTTTTTTTGAGTGAGTTTGACAAATCCCTGAAATTCAGTCACGGCACGGCTGATCACAAAATCATATTCCCCCTTTTCATCTTCTGCTCTTTTCCTCACCGGAAAAACATTTGTCAGTTCCAGTTCCTCAGCAGCTGCTTTAACGACCCTGATCTTTTTTTCTATGGAATCAAGTAACGTGAATTCTGAATCCGGAAAAAGTATTGCCAGTGGTATTCCCGGGAAACCGCCGCCTGTGCCGGCATCAAGGATCCGTGTTCCGGGGGTAAACGAAAAGACCTTCGCAATCGACAGTGAATGAAGAACGTGATGAAGATAAAATTCGTCCATATCCTTCCTTGATATGACATTTATTTTGCTGTTCCACTGGTCATAGACCGGCTTCAGCCTGGTCAGCATCCTCTTCTGGATTTCATTGAGCGAAGGGAAATATTTCAGAATAGTTTCAGGCATCACCTGTTCCCCGTTTTGATGAAGATGTTGTATAGCAGGGTTTTTGCCCGGTATAGCTGTGCTTTAACAGTACCGATCGGAATTTGCAGTTCCGCTGAGATCTCTTCGTATGAATATTCCTTATAATACCTCAGTTCAATTATTTCGCGATATGGAGATTTAAGCTGGTTAACGATTTTTCTCAGGGTAGCAATTTTCTGGTCATTTATAAGTGCTTCTTCCGGATCAGGAAGATCCGACTGTATGTTTACAGCAGGATTTTCAGCTCCTTCCTGCCATTGGTCGAGAGGAACAGGTGAAGAGTGTTTTTTTCTGATAAAATCAATGCAGTTATTGGAAGCGATCATGAACAACCAGGTGCTGAAGGCAAACCTTGGCACATAAGTATCTATACTTCTGAAGGCCTTCCCGAATGCTTCAATTGTCAGATCTTCAGCATCGGAAGGATTATTTACCATTTTCAGAAGCATATAATAAATGGAATCCCTGTACCGGTTCATCAGAGCTGCAAAAGCCTTTTCATTTCCCTTTTTCGCCTCATCAACCAGCAACAGATCATTCTTTGCGTTGTCGGATAGTCCCTGATTTATTTCCATTGGTTCTTTCCGGGTCTCCTTAAAGTATTGCTCAATAAGATAGTTCCATTGATAATTGGTGAAAAGATATCAAAAAATAGTGAGAAACCGGTCAGCCCGGGTTCATTCAGCTTTTTCCTGGCAAGGGTCAGCACAAAAAGCTGGCTGATGAGCCTTAATCCAAAGATTATCAGCAGGTAAGGCCACATGAATAACAATGACATCAATGCTGCAAATAGTGCATAGAACAAGATCCTCGATACAGGTTCAAGCATAAGAAGGAACTTGTCTCTTGCCCTGTAAAATGGAGCAGTGGTCATGTGTCTTTTTTTCTGGGTGATCCAATCCCTGAAAGTAAGCCGTGGCACCGACCGTGTATGGGTCTCTTTTCTGAATTCAACATGTGTATTGAACCTGCCGGCATTTGAATTAACAAAAAGATCATCATCTCCTGAAATGATATATGTATGCGATCCAAATCCCTTGTTATCAAAAAAAACATTCCGCCTGTATGCCAGGTTTCGTCCCACTCCCATATATGGAACACCTCTGATAGCCATTCCCAGATATTGGATAGCAATGGTCATGGCGTCGAATCGAACATATTTGTTCAGCAAGCCGCTCTTTTTCTGATATCCGCCATAACCCAGCACAAAATCAACATTATCGTCGAAATGTGATGCCATTCCGGAAATCCATTGTGGTGATTCAGGCATGCAGTCGGCATCGGTAAAGAGGAGGATATCATTTTTAGCCGCCTTGATGCCGATAAACTGGGCAAATTTTTTGTTATGAGCGAATTTAGGATCTTTATTTACGCTGGAAATTTTCAGGTGAGGATACTTCTGAAGATAAGTGCCCAGAACGTCATATGAATTGTCCTCAGAACAATCGTTTACGACAATTACTTCATAATCAGGGTAATCCTGTTCAAGTACTGCAGGGAGGAAATCCCGGAGATTCTCCGACTCATTTCTCGCGCAGATGATTATTGAAACCGGTTTTTTTGTTCCTGTGGTCTCCGGATGTTTATATATGCCCGGTACAAGATAAAAATAGAGATAATAGAAAAGCTGAATGGCTGCAGAGAGTGCAAACACTAAGAAAAGTACGGAAAGAAACAGATTCTCCTGGAACATACTTTCACATCAGAAATGCCGGAACAATATTAATAAGATAATCGGAACTGGGAAAAAATAGTGATAATTTTCTCGCACATATGAATTACATTTGTGCTGCCGTAGCGATACATATTGATGTTCAGGATACAGAGCAGGGATAAGGAAACTAAAGCCAGGACAGGTCTGCTGAAGACACCTCATGGAGATGTCCCGACACCCATTTTTATGCCTGTAGGCACAGGCGGCACTGTAAAGGGGATACTTCAGCGCGATCTTACCGATGATATTGATGCGAAAATCATCCTGGGAAATACTTATCATCTGTATCTGCGGCCTGGCACCGAAATAATTAAGGAAGCCGGAGGCCTGCATCATTTTATGTCATGGGAACGACCTATACTGACCGATAGCGGCGGATACCAGGTCTTCTCGCTTGCTGGCAACAGAAAGCTCAATGATGAAGGAGCGGTTTTCAAATCTCATATTGACGGATCGAAGCATATCTTCACTCCTGAGAATACAATCGACATCCAGCGTATTCTGGGCTCTGATATAATGATGGCTCTCGATGAGTGCGCTCCCTTCCCATGTGATCATAAATATGCCAGGAAATCAGTTGCTCTTACTCATCACTGGCTCGACAGGGCGGTTGACCACTTCAGGAAGACCAGGCCTCTCTGGGGCAGGGAGCAATATCTCTTTCCGATAGTACAGGGTGGTGTTTTCGACGATCTGCGGAAAGAATCCGCCGAAAAAATTGCATCAGCCGGCATGGAGGGTAACGCCATCGGAGGTCTGTCAGTCGGAGAACCTGCCGAAGAGATGTACCGGGTTATTGAAATAGTCAACGATATTTTGCCTGAAGAAAAACCCAGATATCTTATGGGAGTCGGAACTCCGGCAAATCTGCTTGAGGCTATTGAAAGGGGCATTGATATGTTCGACTGTGTTATGCCTACGCGAAACGGCCGCAATGGCATGCTCTTCACTTCCGCAGGAATAATCAATATCAAGAACAGGCAATGGATGAACGATTTCAGTCCTATTGATCCTGAAGGTCCCTCCCCTGTAAGTCTTAATTATTCAAAGGCTTACCTCAGGCATCTTGTGATCTCAGGTGAAATACTGGGTTCGCAGATATCAAGTATCCATAATCTTGCGTTTTATCTTAAATTGATGAAGGAAGCGAGGGAGAAAATTAACGAAGGTAATTTCAGAAAATGGAAAGAGTCAATGATAAAAAGACTTTCAGAGAGACTCTGAGTTCGCTGAAGATCATGATAATTGATAAGTATATCATCAGGAAGTTCCTGGGGACCTTCTTCTTTGCTCTTGTCCTGATACTTGTAATTGCCGTGGTTTTCGACTTTGCTGAGAAGATCGACAACTTCATGGAAAGAGAAGCACCATTGAGGGCAGTTGTATTTGACTACTATCTGAATTTCATACCATACTTTGGTACCCTGTTCGCCCCCTTGTTTGTATTCATTGCAGTTATATTCTTTACATCGCGAATGGCTGTTAACACCGAGATCATTGCCATCCTTAACAGCGGCATGAGCTTCCGGAGGATGATGTGGCCGTATTTCCTTTCAGCCCTGGTTATTGCAATAATAATTTTCTACCTGACAAATTTTGTCATTCCTCGTTCCAACCTGATAAGGATGGACTTTGAAGATAAGTATTACAGGCCTCAAAGCAGGAGGATCAGGGTTGAGAACATACACAGGCAGGTCTCTCCGAATGTATATGTTTATCTTGAATCGTTTAATCCTACATATAACAGGGGTAATGAATTTACCGTTGAAAAATTTGATGAGGAAGGCAACCTGGTCTCAAAGCTTTTTGCTCCGACAGTCTTGTGGGATACTGCAACCGGCAAGTGGGGGGTTTTAAATTATGTGCTTCGCGAAATCAATGGACAAGAAGAGATTTTTTCCAAGGGCACCCGCATTGATACCACACTTACAATAAGCCCTGAAGATTTTTCCAGAGATCCGTCATTTGTAAGCACAATGACCTACCGCGAGCTGAGCGACTACCTTGATCTGCTCAAACTACAGGGATCAGATGAGCTTAAGATATTCCAGATCGAACATCACATGCGTTTTGCAACGCCATTTTCCGTTTTTATTCTGACTCTGATAGGAGTAAGCCTCTCTTCAAAAAAGATAAGGGGAGGCATAGGGATGAACATTGGCATCGGGCTGGCTCTCAGCTTTTCCTATATTCTCTTCATGCAATTTGCTTCACAATTCTCAATAAAAGGGAACCTGAGCCCGATGTTTGCAATGTGGATCCCAAATATCATTTATGTAATTATTGCGGGGATACTCTATAAATTAGCCCCGAAATAGTTTCATATAATCATACAAATTCCTTAAAATTGTACCCCGTTTCACCGGTATTTTATTTTTCATCATAAATTAATCCTATGGCTATTAAAAGCAAAATCAGGGAATTACAGGAAAAACGCGAAAAACTTCTTCTTGGAGGCGGGGAGCAGGCAATCGAAAAGCAAAAAGCTCTCGGCAAAGGTACAGCCCGGGAACGTATAATGGCTCTTCTTGACGAGGATTCATTTAATGAGTATGACCTTTTTGTGGAACATGATGCCCGCGACTTCGACATGGATAAAAAATCGCTTCCGTCCGATGGTGTTATCATCGGATCAGGAACGATTTATGGAGCTCCGGTTGCAATTTTTGCACAGGACTTCACGGTTGCCGGAGGATCGCTTGGACTAATGCATTCAAGAAAGATCACAAAAATCATGGATCATGCCCTTAAAATGAGAATGCCGCTTATCGGGATAAACGACTCCGGAGGCGCCAGGATACAGGAGGGTGTCAATTCCCTGGCAGGATATGGCGAGATATTCTTCCGTAATACAATATCAAGCGGAGTAATCCCTCAGATCTCAGTCATACTGGGACCCTGTGCAGGAGGAGCTGTATATTCTCCCGCTCTCACCGACTTCGTTTTCGTGGTCGATAATATTTCCAAGATGTTCATTACCGGACCGGAGGTAATAAAAACAGTTCTTGGCGAGGAGATATCAATGGAAGACCTGGGAGGAGCACGTGTTCACAGCGAGATCAGCGGCAACGCGCATTTCTTTGCATCAAGCGAAGAGGAATGCTTCGCACAGATAAAGAAACTTATAACATTCATTCCATGGCATAACGGGCAAAAAGCGCGGCCCTTCGATCCGGGTGAACCTTTGAAGAAGTACAACATCGATAAAATAGTGCCTGACGATCCTACATTGCCGTATGATGTCAAGGATGTCATCAGGGCGATTGTAGACAAATCCGATTTCTTTGAAATAATGGAGCATTATGCTAAAAACATCGTGATCGGGTTCGGAAGGATGGGAGGAAGAACAACAGGATTCGTTGCCAACCAGCCTCTCGAGATGGCAGGTGTCCTGGATGTCGATTCGTCCGACAAGGCTGCACGTTTCATCCGTTACTGTGATGCTTTCAATATCCCGCTTATAACTCTTGTTGACCTGCCTGGATATATGCCGGGTGTCGACCAGGAACATGCCGGCGTAATCCGTCATGGTGCCAAGGTGCTTTATGCATACAGCGAAGCAACGGTTCCTAAACTCACGGTGATAATCAGGAAAGCTTACGGTGGAGGTTACATAGCAATGAGCTCGAGACACCTGAGAGCTGATTTTGTATTCGCCTGGCCAGCAGCAGAGATAGCTGTCATGGGACCTGAGGGCGCTGCAAATATAATTTTCAGGAAAGAGATCATGTCGTCCGACGACCCTGACGGAACACGTAAGCAGAAGATAGAAGAATACAAGCAAAAATTTGCAAATCCTTATGTTGCCGCTTCCAGAGGTTATGTCGACGCTGTAATAGAGCCTGAGGAGACAAGAAGATTCCTCCTGCATTCACTTGCAGTATCGGAACAAAAATCAATTCAGATGCCCGAAAAAAAGCACGGGCTTCCTCCATTTTAATTTAATAGTGATTTAGAAAACACCCCCATTCTTTCCCCAAGGGGGAAAAGATAAAAAACACACCTTCCCCCTTGGGGGAAAGCCTGCCCCGCTTCGGCGGGGGGTGGGAAGGGGGTCTAAAACTTTACCTGATATCTGACAGAATGAAAAACAAGGAAAAACTGGGCGCACTGAATATCGACTCAACTCTTTATAAAACAAGGATCAGCAAGAGATTTGAAAAGAGGATTCCTTATAAAGCCGTGAATCCTAAGTATATTTCAAGCTTCATCCCGGGCACTGTTCTGGATATCCTTGTGAAGACAGGTCAGAAGGTGGGCCAGGGTGATGACCTTATGGTACTTGAAGCGATGAAAATGCAGA
The DNA here is from genome assembly GCA_025454755.1 of Bacteroidales bacterium. Classification (GTDB taxonomy): domain Bacteria; phylum Bacteroidota; class Bacteroidia; order Bacteroidales; family VadinHA17; genus LD21. The sequence continues at coordinate 46,952 of JALONV010000010.1, forward strand.
ACCAGCTTAAGAGCAGCATCGACGGAAAAGTAAAAAAGAT
>JALONV010000058.1 GCA_025454755.1 Bacteroidales bacterium
GCGTGATAACCCATGAATGAGTTATAATTACCAGTGTTGTTTTTCCCGGTTCCCTTTCCAAGAAGTATATTGAAACTTGCTGTGCTTATGTATCCGGCCGAATCACCAATAATTACGTTGCTTGATCCTGATCCGACGAATGCTGAAAGATTTCCGATGGCTACATTTGAAGATCCTGTTGTGTTGCTATAGCCTGCATTATATCCAAGGTACACATTATTGGTACCTGAGGTATTATGAAGACCGGCATGATAACCCATGAATGAATTATAATTGCCTAAATTGTTTTTACCGGTTCCTTTTCCAAGTAAAACATTAAAACTGGAAGTATTAGCGTGCCCGGCTGAATCGCCGAGCATGACGTTACTTTCACCGGTAGTGGCGGTATAAAAAGCCAGATTCCCGATTGCAACGTTATTTGAACCGGAATTATTAAAATGTCCGCTGTAATTTCCTATAAAAATATTAGCGTTACCACTTTGATTTTGTGTTCCGCTTGAATTACCAACGAATACGTTGGAAACTCCTCCTATATTACTATATCCGCTTAACGATCCGACAAAAACGTTTTCTCTCCCTGTGGTGTTTAATGATCCACAATCCACTCCGACAAACACATTATTGTTTCCAGTCAGGTTTTGCATCCCGGTTTCATAGCCGATGAAAACATTACTCAACCCTGATGTATTTGACTTGCCTGCCTGGTATCCCATGAAAGTATTAAAGTTACCAGTGTTATTTAATCCTGTTTCGTTCCCTACAAACACGTTGAATGAGGCATTCTGGCTGAGCTTACCGGAATTATATCCGATCATCACATTCTTTGCCCCGGTGGAAGTGGCAATTCCCGTTTCATATCCAAGGAAAGAATTATATAATCCCGATGTATTCACACCACTCTTATGTCCGATGAAGTAGTTATTCGGAGTAAGTGACATGAAATTATCTGCATCTCCTTTAGTGGCATCATAGCCACCCACAGCGAAACCTCCCGTATGCCCTTTGGTCGGAGTTTTGCTCACATATACCCTTGCACTGTCCTCGCTTATAATAAGCAGTTTCTGAATATCACCTGCTGCTTTTGAAGCGTCATAACCACCAACAGCAAAACCTCCTTTTAGTCCTTTGTCAGTAGTCGCATTGTCAATATAAACTCTCACACTGTCGTTGCTCACTGTCAGGAGTTTCTGTGTTAATCCCTTCGTATTGTCATATCCTCCGACAGCAAAGCCTCCTTTCAGACCTTTAGAATCTGCATCGGCAACATAGATCCTGACACTGTCGGAGCTGACATCAAGGAAATTCTGAATACCGCCACTTTTTGTCATATCATACCCACCGACAGCAAAGCCTCCTTTTGTAGTTTTGGTCAAGGGATTATTATCGAGATACATTCTTATGCTGTCGTCAGAAACAACGAGATATTCCCTCTTTGTAGCCTTTGTCATGTCAAAGCCTCCCACTGCAAAGCCTCCCTTTGTGCCTTTGGCTCCGTCATCGACATATATTCTCACTCCCTCGTTGTAAACTGCAAAGATCGTCTGTCCGTTTTTGTTCTTTACCTCAAATAATGCCTCATCCAACGCAGATGTAGTACCTTTGACAGCAAGCTTGTCGACACGAACCGGAATAATAGATCTCCGTTTTGAGATATTTTGGTGTGATACTCCAGTCTATCAGGTTAAATGTTGCAACCGTGCTTTCCGTCTGTCTCACTCCGTTGCCTACAACCAGGTTAAAGAGTCCGAAGCTGTTTGTAGTAACCGATGAATGCAGCTCTTTCCAGTAGAGTGTTCCGCCAGTTGACAGGGACTGGACATAAAACATTACCTGCAATGAAGTATTCGACAGAATAGCGCCTGTACCATCGCGGGCGATGGCCTGGTAGTTAAATCCCTGCGGCACCTGTGCGGTGCAAGGAGAAAGGATAAAGGATAAAGTAAAAAGTAATGCGGTAAGGGAGAGTTTTGTTTTCATATGAAGAAAGGGTTAAAGGTGCAGAGGTGCAGAGGTGCAACGACCTCCATACAGTTGGCTTGTGGTTAATATTTTAAGGATTGAAAACAATAAAACTACGGTCAATAAGATTAAAGTTAGAATAAATTTTTGAATTGTTCAACAAAATTTTGATGAATGACGGAATTTGTTCGATAAAAAAAGACGCAGGTCAATTTCCTGCGTCTTAAATAAATTCCGGAGGTATGAAACTACCTCCTTTTTCCCTTTGCTTTTTCTTTCCTGGGTTTCTGTTTGTCCCTGGCATCCTGCGAGCTAGCCTGTCCGGCATCTTTTCCTTCCTGAGGCTTGGCTTCAGGAGGCGGAGGTGCCGGAGGTGCCATAGCCGGTGCCGGAGCGGGTTCTGGCATCGCTTCCTCAGCAGTTTTCTCAGCAGGAGCTTCTTCTTCAGTAATTACAACCGATCTCTTTGTAACGGTCGCCTTTTCCTCCTGCCTGGTATTATCATACCCGCCTACAGAGAATCCGCCTTTTTTATCCTGTGTCTTTTTCTCCTGTCCGAATGCATTTCCGGACAGAACTCCGATGCATATGACCAAAGCAAGGGTTAAATATTTTTTCATCTCAGTCTAGATAAAGAATTAATATATGACAAATATACAAAAATTCTGCCAGTATTAAGACTTCCCATCAACTTCAATACCTGAGAAAATGTAAGGAAACAGGCTGAAAATAAATTCCTTATCTCTTTGCAGATTCAAATATTTTCTTAAATTTGGTAAGAGCATTTCATTCCATAGTCTGTTTTGTCTGAAAAGGTGTTGATTAATTGCTGATTTGAGGGGGATTCCAGCCATCTGAACATGGAATGGGTGATAGAATATTTCTATTAAAGATATTTCTGTGTTAAACAAAAAATCACGTCAATGAAAAAAAACAACCAATCATTCAGCTTAATTCAGAGCGGAGTATTATTCCTACTCCTGTCAACTAAAAAATGGGTCACGGCCATATTATTTATTGCGCTTTCCTCATTTATTATTAAAGGACAACCTATAATAAATATGGATGCCTTGCTATATTCAGATGTCAATGGAAGTGAACTGACTCTCAAAGATTCATATGTACCCGGAACTGTATATCAATATACAATTCAACTTGCAACGGGTATTAACAGAAGTGATGTTCAATTTGGAATGGCTCCTGATATGTGCGGATCAGAATTTTCATTTATTGATTCAGGTGAGAATGCAGGTGATTTTACAATAACCGGTTCATGTGTCCCAAATGCCGGAGCAACAGAGATCAGAATAGAGGTAACTGCATCATATCCGACGGTACCTGATCCTCAGGATGTTATATTGATAATACCGATAAGCCGGATTCCCGTAAAAGTTGCACTTGTTCTGGATATCTCCGGAAGTATGGGCGGGAACGCTCATAACAGTACGGAAAAAAGGTGGGATGTCCTGAAAAGAGCTGTAATAGGTTTTGCCCAACTTTTCGAGGAATTCCCTGTTGATGGGGATGTGGGCTGCCTGACATATTTTACAACAGATACCATACAACCTCATTCGCCCATCCTCAAAGGATTTATTCCTGTCTATCCTCCTTTGCATCTACCTGAATCAGAACTATACAGTAAAAGAATTGAAAAGGACATGGGACCACCAAGGGGACCAATGAATATGACGGCCATGGGTAAGGGACTGAAGGATGGGAAGAGCAAGCTGGAACCCGGATCAGATCCACTGAGAAAATCGGTAGTCCTATTCACAGATGGATTGCAGAATATTTCTCCAAAGGTTACAGCAGGCGGGAATATGCTTGAGGATAATACATATTTAAATGACCCCGGAACAACTGACCCGGTCAGATACATTCCCATTGCTATTCTGGCAGCAGAAACAATGCCAATAATATTAACTGATATGGCCGAGGCAAGCAGGGCAGCTACCGGAGCGACAACAGCAATTTATAAATATACCAATGGTGCTGAAGCTGTTAACTGGTCAACTTTCTTTCAGGGGGTTCTGACCGAGATCACATCAGGATCAAGCCCGGAGATTGTTTTTCGTGAAGAAACAGAATTCGGCGGAACAGAAACCATACATGAATTCGTCCTTAACCGGAATATTGCAAAACTGGTTGTAAGGCTTGAATTCCCGGCCAATGCAGCCCTCTCCATGAGATTGTTCAGGGATTCAACAGATCTGACCAGTCTGACTCAAAAAATCTCCGGCAGCTTTTATCAGCAACTTAGCATTGTATTCCCTGCTACTGATAAAAGAAAGATCTTCACACCGGAGGGCAAATGGAGTATTCAGATAACAGGAGGGCAGACCTGTGATTATATGATAGTTGGAATTGCTGATGATCACTTCCTCGATTATGATTGCAGGCTTAATAAGGCGCTTTTCACAGTCGGAGATACTCTTCAGATGAGTGTAAATCTGACATACAGCGGGAAACCTCTTACTGATCCGTCAAATAATATCATGGCATTAATACTGCGGCCCGGTGAAGATATAGGTGATCTTCTTGCAAGAACTGCCACCCCTGTTGTACATGATACCTTTGATGTTTCAACACCTGCCCAGCAGAAGCTTGTAAATCTTATTGAAACAGATACAGCCTTCTGCAATGCCCTGAAGGCAACAAAACAGCTTGTTACACTGGTACAGTCTGATACCGGGATCTACACCGGAACATTCAAATCAACAGAGTTAACCGGTGTATACAGGGTTAATTTCCTGATGAAAGGATCAATTCCCGGGAAAGGCAGATTTGAAAGACTGGAGGAGCAAGATGCCTATTTTAAATTCGGGCAGACTGATCCCAAAGCATCAGAGGTGGGTGTTGTAAAAGATACCACAACATCACCCGCAGTTGGTTACAGTGCTACAGTCACTATAAAACCAATAAACAGATACGGCAAATATCTTGGTCCCGGCTTTGATACAAGAGTCAATGTAGATGTAAAAAAACGCCTGTCACTCTTAAATCCTGTCTGGAAACCTGTTAAACTGATACATATCAAGTCCAAATCAGATCTGCAGGGAGACACTATCTTAATGACAAATATCGGGGACAATCTGGATGGATCATATAATATTGTTTTAGCCAATATTCCAAAAAATACCGACCCGGTAATAAGGATCTCGGTTATGGGGGAAGTTCTCCGTGAAGGAAGGCTGTCACAGATTTGCAAAACCGATTCACATGAAAACCTGTGGTTCATAATTATTTCAATCCTGGCACTTTTATTACTGATCATTGCTTATATAAAGAAGAACAGAATTCCAAAATGGCTGATCTGGCTGATCGTAATAATATGGATTTTAATTATGATCCTGCAGAAAGCCGGAATAATTAATACTATCAGCTCTTCTTGTTTTTAAAATATATAATCTATTAAATATTAAGAGGGTGACCAGTAAAAAGTCACCCTCTATTCTTAACGATGATCCAATATCAATTAACTATTCCAGTTTATTGATTCTCTCCAGTTCATTCATCCTTTTTTCGAGAGATTCAAGCCTTGCTTTCAGTTCATTATTCTCGGTTTTTTGCTGATCGATGATCCTCTGCTGTTCCTTGATCGCCTCAGCAAGAAGTGGTGATATATCAGTGTAATTTATCCCTTTCAGGTTATCGACCGGATTTGTAAAAACAACCTCAGGAGATACCAACTCCATTTCCTGTGCTATGAATCCTACTTTCTTTGCAAGCGAAGGATCATTTTTCCATGAAAAATAGACTCCACGCATATTAAGTACTTTATCCAATGCACCCGTTATAGTTTCAATATTGGTTTTCATGCTTAAATCGGAGGTGGCGGTAGTCAGAGTTCCATCCAATGTAAGATTCAGATTATATTGATATGTTCCTGAAGCTACTGATCTGAATCTTGCATTCCCGTTGACGTCCAGCATTTCAGCCGGAGAAGCATGACCAATTGCCGTCTTTCCATTTTTCAGGATGGTAAAGCTGTTTATAGGATCAGAAACACTATTTCCATTCCCGATTACAAAAATAGGATCAGTAAATCCCCAGTTTGCTGCATCGCCTGAGACAACATTAAAACGTCCAAGTACCAGAGAGGCGAATGCCTGGGCCGTTGTATAATAACCGGCAGCAATAGCATTCTGCCCTGTTGCCTTTGAGCCAATATTGAGGGCGACGGAATTTGTATTTGATGCGGTAGTAAGATTTCCCTGGGCCATTGAACAGCTTCCCGTTGCATTAACCTGAGTTCCAAGAGCAATTGAGTTACTGCCGCTCGATACCGACTTGTATCCTGCAACAAAGGAATAGTAATTTGTTGCCTTGCTTTCCCTTCCGGCAGCAAATGAACATTGTCCTGAGGCTGTATCCTGTCGTCCAATGGCCATTGCATAACTGCCTGTATTGGTTACCACGTTCTTATATCCAAGGGCGACAGAGTTAGATCCCCTGGCTTCAGGGGCATTTCCTGCAGCAAGGGAATAAAATCCTGCAGCTTTGGCAGAGTGCCCTGTTGCTGTCGAATAAGCACCCGTAGCTTCAGTGGCATATCCGAATGACACACAGGCTGTTTGTGTTGATTTGGCTTTATATCCGATAGAAGTTGAATAATATCCGGAAGCCTGAGAATATCCTCCCATTGATGTGGAATACCAGTTTGATGCCTTGGTTTTATAACCTGCAGCATATGAAAACTGCCCGGATGCTGTATCATTAGCCCCAAGTGCAAAGGCGCCCCGTGCAGAAGCAATTGAACCTAACCCAAAGGCATACGAATTCTTACCCAAAGCCTTTGTACTTCCAGTTACATTTCCCAATGAATCGATACCGACAGATCCGAAGGCAAAGCTCTTTGGCGCTATAGCCTGAGCGCCTGATCCCATGGCAAATGCATCACCCCCTGAGGCTATTGCCTTGTATCCTACTGCCATTGAGTTTGTATCCGACTCAGCCTTGAACCCGATAGCTGTTGAGTAATCTCCATAGGCAATGCTTCTATATCCGAAAGCCTGCGATTGCTTTCCCCTTGCTTCCGACTTAAAACCCAGCGCCGTTGAATTCTGACCAACACTGTCCGGATTCACAATATGGACCTTCCCTGCCAGAAGAGACGATTTACTGGGATACCATAGAACCTTATCCTCATCTTTTACAAGCTCTGCCACTTCTGAAGATGTTACATTAAAATAGTCACCTATCGTTCCAGCTTTAGTTAAATCATAGCCCCCGACAGCAAAGCCTCCCTTGACTTTTTTAGTTGAAGGATTGCTATCGATATAAATCCTGACACTGTCAGAACTTATGTCAAGGTAATCCTGAATAGTCCCTTTGGTCATATCATATCCCCCCACTGCAAAACCCCCTTTAAGCTTTTTAGTCGGGTTACTGTCGACATAGATCCTGACGCTGTCTTCGCTTATATCAAGATAGTTCTGCACAGTACCTTTCGTCAGATCATAACCACCTACGGCAAAGCCCGATTTCTTTCCTTTGGTCAACGGATTTGTATCGAGATATATCCTCACACTGTCCTTTCCTACAAACAGGTACTTTGTCGATTCAGCCTTATCTGTTCCGAAACCCCCGACTGCAAAGCCTCCTTTGACCGCTTTGGATCCATTGCTCACATAAACCCTGACACCTTCATTGTATACGGCAAAAACCGTCTGTCCGTCCTTGTTCTTTACCTCAAAGAGCGCCTCCTCCAGACCTGATGTCTCACCTTTTACAGACAATTTTTTTACAGTTCCTGCAAGATCTTCTGCAACCATTGCATAAGGGACTGTTAATAACTGAGACGTACCAAGTGTATGCCAACCGCTTGAATAATAGATCTCCGTTTTAAGGTATTTTGAAGTTACGGTCCAGTCAATCAGGTCAAAGGTCGCCACACTGCTTTCTATCTGCCTCACACCACTGCCGATTACCAGATTGAAAAGTCCGAAGCTGTTGGTGGTGACTGTAGAGTGCAGCTCTTTCCAGTAGAGTGTTCCTCCGGTGGAAAGGGACTGGATATAAAACATTACCTGCAGGGAAGTATTCGGAAGAATAGCACCGGTCCCGTCACGGGCTATGGCCTGGTAGTTAAATCCCTGGGGGATCTGGCTCAGGGCATGGGGCGCAGGGCACAGGAAAAGACCAAAGACCAAAGACCAAAGATAAAAGAAGGAAGTTTTTGTTTTCATAGCCTGGATAATTTAGAGTCCTTTTTATCAGAAAAATGAATACCCAAGTTATGCCAAAAAGAGACTCAAGTCAAGTTTTTTTTACAAACACTGTTTTCTTATTTATGAAGATCTTTGAAAAAAGGTTAATCATGAAAAAGATATCAATAGTAAGCGGGGGATCGGAAGGTCTTGGGTTAGCTTTGGCTGAATCTCTTCTTAGATCGGGGAAAGATATTCTTATACTCGGCAGGAGCTGTGAAAAACTTAACAGTGCTGCCAAGAAACTTGGACGTATCTCGGCGAAAGCTCACATAAGCAAACTGGTTTGCAACATCGGCTCTCCTTGGCCGCGACAAGGAGTGGCTGACAAAGAGAGGGATATCACGGAATTTATGAACACTAGTGATGTCATCGAAAAAGTTGTCAATTCTGTTCTGAATGCAGATAAGCTGACTGTGACGGATATAACTATAAACAGGAAGAAATAAAAGGCGTCGGGCGTCAGGCATCAGGCGTCAGGCGTCAGGCGTCAGGCGTCGGGCGTCAGGCGTCAGGCGTCAGGCTGAACAGTTCGCCGGTCGCCAGTAGCCGGGAATTAAGACAACCTTCCCTTATAATCAGTATACCCGAATTTCTTTAGTAATCTGAAGTTTCCTTCTTTGGTCCATAATCCTATTGATGGATGCTGAACTCCGTTGAAGGTCGTCGTTTTAACCATGGTATAATGGATCATGTCGAGGAAAATGATCCTCTCTCCGGGTCTGAGTTCATTTTCAAAAGACCACTCTCCCATCACATCGCCTGACAGACATGAGTTGCCGCCAAGACGGTATACAGGTTTTCCGGAAACCGGAGCTGTTGCTCCGATTATTGCAGGTTTGTAAGGCATCTCCAGGCAGTCGGGCATGTGTGCAGTGAAGGAGACATCCAGAATAGCTGTTTTAATCCCCTGGTTTTCAACAATATCCTCTACTGTTGCAACCAGTTCGCCTGTTTCCCACGCAAATGCGCTTCCCGGTTCAAGTATTACATGAAGACCGGTTCTTTCCCTGAAATCCCTGACAATATTTATAAGATGTCCGGTATCATATCCTTTCCTGGTCATAAGATGACCTCCTCCCATGTTGATCCATTTTATCTTTTCGAAAAAGTCGCCGAATTTAGCTTCGACAACCTTCAGAACTTTTTCCAGTGAATATGAATCTGATTCAAAAAGGACATGAAAATGGAGTCCTTCAATTCCTTCCGGCACGCCATTCCTGAGATCTTCCGCAGTTACTCCCAGCCTGGATCCCGGTGAACATGGATTGTATAAGCCATGACTAATCTCCGAAAATTCAGGATTGATCCTGAGTCCGGCAGATATATTTTGTTTGCTTCTTTTTAATACACGTGAGAATTTTTTATACTGATTCAGAGAGTTGAACGTAACGTGTGAGCTGTACTTCAGGATTGATCTGAAGTCGCTTTCCTTATATACAGGCGAATATGTATGGGCAGGCGATCCTATCTCCTCAAAACACAGCCTGGCTTCATGTACAGAGCTTGCAGCAGCGCCTCCGGCATATTCCTTCAGGATATCAAAGACACCCCACATTGCAAAGCCCTTGAAGGCAAGGATTATCTCGGCTCCGGATTCATCTGCTACATGTTTGATCAAATAAAGATTTTTTCTGAATCGATCTTCATCTATGACGTAGCAGGGAGATGGTATAAGGTTGTAATTAACAGACATGGAAATTTATTAAAAAGGCTTCAGGCGACGGGCGTCGGGCGACAGGCTGAATATCGAAAACCTGACGCCTGATGCCTGATGCCTGGCGCCTGTTAAAGTTCAAGGTCTATATCATGCAGTTCCACCCACGGCAGTCCCAGGAGGTTCAGCTGTTTCATAAATGGGTCCGGATCAAACTCTTCAACGTTGAAGACACCCGGTTTCTTCCAGATACCCTTCAGGTACATCATAGCACCGATAGCTGCAGGAACGCCGGTTGTGTAACTTACTCCCTGCGCTCCTGTTTCCTTATATGCAGCTTCATGACTGCAGTTGTTATAAACATAATATGTCTTCTCCCTGCCGTTCCTGACACCTTTTATACGGCATCCTATTGAAGTCCATCCCTTGTAGTTCTCTCCAAGTTCTCCGGGATCCGGCAAAACAGCTTTCAGGAACCTGATAGGAATTATCTCCCGTCCATCGAACATAACCGGTTCTATTCCTGCCATTCCAATATTTTGTATCACCCGCAGATGGGTAAGGTATTCCTGTCCGAATGTCATCCAGAACCTTGCCCTTTTAAGCGCCGGGAAATTCTTAACCAGCGATTCAAGCTCTTCATGATAGATCAGGTAAGATTCCTTTGGTCCTATGTCCGGATAGGTCAGCGGTTTATGTATCTCATGAGGCTTGGTTAGTTTCCATGTACCGTTCTCCCAGTATTTTCCTTTCTGGGTCACCTCCCTGATGTTTATCTCGGGATTGAAATTCGTGGCAAAAGGCTTCCCGTGATCACCGGCGTTGCAGTCGACAATGTCGAGATAATGAAGTTCATCGAAATGATGTTTTGCCGCATAAGCTGTAAATACTGATGTAACGCCGGGGTCGAACCCGCATCCCAGGATAGCTGTAATTCCGGCTTTCTTATATCTGTCGCGGTAAGCCCACTGCCAGCTGTACTCATATTTTGCCTCTTCCAGAGGTTCGTAGTTGGCGGTATCGAGATATGCAACACCGGTTTCGAGGCAGGCATCCATAATGTGAAGGTCCTGATAAGGAAGGGCAACATTCACAACTATATCCGGTTTAAATGACCTGATAAGTTTTACCATCTTAGGTACATTGTCTGCATCAATCTGTGCTGTCTGTACACGATTTCTTCCAATCCTTTCAGCAATAGCATCGCATTTCGATTTTGTGCGGCTGGCCAGCAATATCTCATCAAATACTTCCGTCAGTGAGGCCATCTTGTGAACTGCCACTGTGCTGACTCCTCCGGCTCCGATTACCAGGACTTTTCCCATAATTCAGGTATTATTTATTGCTTTGTTCAGAATTCAGGTAAGGTTACACCCTGATTCAAATATAAGATTTTAAAATCATGAATCAACGTATTTATATCAGAGAAACTAAAACTCTGTATCTTTGAATACTTATTTCCGGCCACTCACCGAGATGAAACTAATCAATCCATTAATAATCCTCAGGATACTAAGCACGATACTGCTTGTTGCAACACTTATATTTCTTCCATGCATTCCTGTGGCAATCATTTACGATGAGTCCCCTGATCCATTCTTGTGGTCAGCGCTGATTACCGTTTCCGTCTACTTATTCCTGAGGATTGCAACGAGAAAGGTTGATATGAAGAAAATGAATATCCGTGACGGTTTTCTTGCAGTCACATTGTCCTGGATTATTTTCGGCGTGGTCGGAGGTCTTCCGTATATCTTTGGCAGATGCGTTCCGTCATTCATCGATGCGTTCTTTGAAACAGTTTCAGGTTTTACTACTACCGGCGCTACGATAATACCCGATGTTGAGATCCTTCCATATTCCATACTGTTCTGGAGAAGCCTCACACACTGGATCGGCGGACTCGGTATAATTGTACTTGTAATATTGATTCTGCCGTCACTTAAAATCACTGCCCAGCAGCTCTTCAGCCTCGAGTCATCCCTTAAAGAGAAAATACATCCAAAAACGAAAGCCATTGGTTACAGGCTTATGTTTGCATATGTCGGGTTGACGGTAATTGAGGTTCTGCTTTTGTACATAGGGGATATGACTCTTTTTGACAGCATCTGTCACTCATTCGGAACTATTGCAACTGGCGGTTTCTCGACAAGGAATGCCAGTCTTACGAATTACTCGGCGTACACTCAGTACATCATCACCATCTTCATGTTCCTGGCTGGGGTCAGCTTTGTGATCTATTACTTCGTAGTAAAACTTCAGTTTTCCAAAGTAAAAAAGAATGAAGAGCTTTGGTTTTATTTTGGCACTGTAATAACTGCCGGTATTATTGCCACCTGTATCCTGTTTTTCCAGGCCGACAAGCCGCTCGAGTTATCATTCAGGGAGGGATTTTTCCAGGTTGTCTCATTCATTACCACGACAGGATTCATCACAACAGATTACCTTTTCTGGCCTTCGGCAGGCATAATACTTCTTTTTGTGCTTCTTTTTGCCGGAGCAAGCACAGGATCATCAACCGGAAGTATAAAAATGGCACGTCATTTCCTTGCAGTGAAGAATATAAGAAATTCATTCAGGAAGCTGCTTCACCAGAATGTAATAACACAGGTCAGGATGAACGACAAACTGGTTTCCGAAAAAACCAGTAATACTATAATGTCGTTTATCGTACTTTATCTTTTTATATTTCTTATTGGCACCGCAATAATGGTCCTTACGGGCCTCGATATAGAAACTGCTGCAAGCTCTGCGGCATCTGCCCTGGGTAATGTAGGACCCGGACTGGGACAGATAGGACCTATGTTCAACTACTCAGGGCTGCCCGAATTCAGTAAGTTTATTCTTAGTCTTCTGATGATAACAGGCAGGCTTGAGATACTTACAGTTTTTGCACTGTTTTCCAGGTCGTTCTGGACTATATGAGACAATTTCCGGCATTTTGCTGCTCAATTTTCTTATTATTCTGATGTCAGTTTCCTGAATGGTGTATATTTGTGCCCGAAATTCGGGAGATCATATATGAGATTGATCAATCCACTCATTATAGCAAGGATACTTAGCACAATCCTGCTTATTGAGTCTATAACATTCCTGTTCTGCATTCCTGTTTCTTTGATTTACGGGGAACCTCTGGCACCTTTTCTCTTTTCATTTCTGGTAACCCTGTCGTTATATGCCATTTTTCGTCTCTCAAGCCTGAAAGTCGACATCAATAAAGCAAGCAACCGTGACGCATATCTTGCAGTTACCCTGTCATGGTTGTTCCTCGCTACAATGGGATCCCTTCCTTATCTTTTTTCGGGGACGATACCATCTTTCATCAATGCATTCTTTGAGTCAGCCTCGGGTTTTACAACAACCGGCGCATCAATACTTACCGATGTCGAATCATTACCCTATTCAATTCTTTTCTGGAGAAGTCTTACACACTGGATTGGCGGTATCGGAATTATCGTCCTTGTAATTATAATCCTTCCCTCCCTGAAGGTTACAGGCTATCAGCTATTCAGCCTTGAATCATCACTGAAGGAAAAAATTCATTCAAAAACCCAGGGAGTAGCGATCAGGATGGGCATTATTTATCTTGGACTAACTGTTGCTGAGACAGTTCTGCTTAACATGGGAGACATGACTCTCTTCGACAGTCTGTGCCATTCTTTCGGAACTGTGGCTACCGGAGGATTCTCGACAAGAAATAACAGTCTGCAGTTCTACTCATCCTACAGCCAATACGTCGTGATGATTTTCATGTTCCTTTCCGGAACCAGCATGGTGGTTTACTATTACCTGGCAAAGTTCAATTTCAGGAAGATAAAAAGTAATGAGGAATTCTGGTTTTATATTTCTATCGTCATAGCGGCAGGTTTTACAGCTACACTTCTCCTTCGTCCCTATGCCGGAAAATTCGAGGAGGCTTTCAGGCATGGATTTTTCCAGATTGTATCCATAATGACATGTACCGGATTTGCTTCGGCCGATTACTTGATCTGGCCCCCTTCAGCTATATTGCTGATATTTATGCTGATGTTCTCTGGCGGCAGCACCGGATCTACAAGCGGCGGCATTAAAATGGCAAGACACCTGATTGTTCTCAAGAATATTAAGAGTGTAATTACCAGGCTTAACCATCCCCGGGCTCTCGCTCCGATAAGGCTTAACGGCAAAATCGTAAGCGAAAGCACCAATAATTCTATTGTTTCTTTTGTAATTCTATATATATTCCTTTTTATAGTTGGGACGATCATTGTCACTGCTGCCGGTTCGGATCCTGTTACTTCGGCAAGCTCCGTTGCAACCTGTATGGCAGGTATCGGACCGGGACTGGGAACCGTCGGACCAATGAGCAACTACTCAGCGCTTCCACAGATAAGCAAGGTAGTCCTGAGCCTGCTGATGATCATCGGCAGACTTGAGATTATTACAGCTTTCGCATTGTTTTCGAGGTCGTTCTGGCGACTTTAATAGGCATGGCGCGTGGAGCGTGGGGCATGGGGCTCCCACCTACGTCAAGACTTCGGTGGGCAAAGCAGGCGTCAGGCGTTATCTCTGAAAATAGTCTATGGCGGATTTCAGATCTTCGGGGGTGCCGACGTTGAACCAGTAGCCTCCGTCTTCAGGAAAAGTATAGATGTCGTGTGACTCTGCAAGGTGCAGGTAGAGAGCAGTCATAGTATAGATGCCGTCGGTCATGTATCTGAATATTTCCGGATTAATGATATGTCTTCCTGAAAAAGCAATTTCAGTCAGGGAACCGGGTTCCTCTACTGCTGTTATTATTTCTCCTGTGACTTTATTACACCATCCCCTGAGCCTGCCCTGCTGATCGACCAGCAAATAACGCTTGCCCGGACGGTGCCTTACGGCGAGGGTCGCAAGACCTTTATTTTTCAAATGATAGTTATATAAAGCCGTCAGATCAAGATCGGTGATGGTATCTGCATTATATAGAAGGAAAGGCTCATTGCTGAAGAAATCTCTTGCCTTGTACAATCCTCCGCCTGTCTCGAGAAGCACATCACTTTCGTCAGAGATTGTGATCCTGAATCCCTCCTTTCTGAGCTTTGCGATCTCTTCCCCGACCATACCGGCCAGATGATGCACATTGATTATAAGGTCATCAAAACCATAGGATGCGCAGTTTTCCACAGCATGGCGCAGAAGGCTTTTGCCGTTGATATCAAGAAGCACTTTAGGAATTGTTTCAGAGATCTGGCCGAACCTGGTTCCTTTGCCTGCTGCCATTAACATTGCTTTCATAATCCAGGCATCAGGTGGTTTTAAGAGAAAGATCACTGAACATATTAGTTCCAGGAATTGACCTGATCGTACGGAACAGTTCGGGAAGTTTAATATGTTTCTCTGCTTCGTCAATGATCCGGATCAGGATATGCACACCCGGCACGATACTCTCGGTAAAGGTTGGTTTCTTTTCATATAAGCCCCTGAAGCCGAATGCACCGAGAGCCTGCATTATTCTTATCATGCTGAAACCGGAATAATATCCCCTGAAGGTGTTTTTATCCTCCTTTGAGACAGAACAGAAGCGTTCTATGTAAAAAGCGAGCAATTCATCGCGGTTTTCCTGTAACATCGGGATCTTTGCATCGTATAATAAAGATGCTACGTCGTATTGCGGGGCGCCTTTCCTGCCACCCTGGTAATCGATGAACCAGGGCTGGTCGTCTATCACCATTATATTTGCCGTCTGGAAATCGCGGTAAAGAAAATAATCCTGTCCGGTCTCAAGAAGATAATCACAAAGCGAGTTGAAATCATGCTCCAGGCTACGCTCATTGAAAGGGACAGCAAGCAGTTTCAGAAGCATATACTTGAAATAGTTCATATCCCACATCATTGATTGCCTGTCGAAGCTCCTGTGTGGGTAGCAGAGATCAAGATCAAGGCCGTCGATACCCTTGATCTGGAAAGAGATCAGCGTCTCAAGTATACGCCGGTATAGTTGTTTTGTTTCGTTATTGAAGTTTGTCATATCAGGCCTCTGGTGAAGCCAGGTATAAAGATTTATATCACCAAGATCCCTCAGAAAATAAATATCCTTTTCAGGCATATAGCAGAATACTTCCGGCACCGGCAGGTTTTTTATCAGGAAATGTTCCGTAAATCCGACAAAAGCATCATTTTCCTCGCGGTTTGGATTACAAGCGCCAATTACGGTTTTCCCTTTATCGAAAATCCTGAAATACCTCCGGTCCGATCCTGATCTTGGCAAAGGATCGATCTTTGTTGCTGTATTGCCGGAGTACTCTTTGTAGCCGGAGGAAATTGTTTCGAGTTCAGTCATCTGTTTAATGTTGCAAGTTTCAGGTTGCAGGTTTTCTACTTTCTCCTTTAACCTTTCTCCTTTCTCCTTATAATCTTATAAACACCTTCTTCCTGTATAAAACATATGATATTCCCCATATTATCATCACCTGGATGATCGCGAACAGCAGGCTTCC
>JALONV010000059.1 GCA_025454755.1 Bacteroidales bacterium
AAGAGCCTGAAGTGCAAAAGGATCATTTGGTCCGCCGCGTACTATATCGTTTGGGGTTCCGTCACTCTTCACACCGTCGAAGATAAATGTTGACTCACGGTCTCCAACTCTGGACGACAATCCATAATAGTCAAGCAATCCATTACTGCCGGAATACATTTCGCCGCCCTGCTTCCATTCGAACAATGCATTCAATGACCAGTTTTTAAAGCTGAAATTGGAGCCGCCTCCCAGTATGAAATCGGGAGAAACTTTACCGATTACTGCCGGTTCGCCCTGAAGCGGAAATCCGTAATTAGGTGATGAGGGATCATCATCGACGACTATTTTCCCATCCGCATTTTTAAGGAACGAATCGCCATAGATAACAGGATATGTATCACCGATACCGGCCCTGACTTGCGGAGTAACGAATCCCCCAATAAAGATGCTTTCAACTCCTTCAGCAAGTTCATCAACATAGTTATCAATTTTTGAGAAATTGAAATTGAGATCCCATTGCAGGTTTTTCGTTGAAACAGGAGTCAGATACAACACAGCTTCATGGCTTGCAGTATGCACTTTACCTCCATTCATGAGCAGTATTCTGCGGAACCAGGTTTGGATCAAACTGAATATTATTGGGAATGTAAGAACTTACCCCTCCTAAAGGATACTGCACCGGTGATCCGGTCCACCAACCACTTCCGTAAAAAGGAGTAGTGTAATAATTTGGAGTATAAGCTCCTGCCTGTCCTACTTCGGCATAGGAAAGACGCAATTTGGCAAATGAAATCCAATCAATGTTTTTTACAGCGCCCAGTTCAGATACCACAAAACTGAAAGCAACGGAAGGATAGAAGAATGATCTGTTATTCGTGGGCATTGAAGAAACAATATCATATCTACCTGTTCCTGTCAGGAAGAGCAGAGACTTATACTGGAGAGAAAGGCTCCCGAAAGTACCTACTGTTCTGCCCTGGTTCTGCGATTCATCAGCAGTAACAATATTGGCATTCCTGATATGTGCCCATCCGCCAAAATTGAACTCTTCACCATGTTCTGAATATGTCTTTGCGGTATTATGATCAAATTCGTTTCCGATCATTGCATTCAACGTAAAACTGCTGCCGATATTCCAGTCATAATTTGCCGTCAGCAGGGAGTTGACTGTAAATGACGTTATGCCATAATTGTCAATCATACCTGTGCCACCGGCATGGCCATATTCAAAAACATCCTTAAAATTCGTTGTATAGGCATCAGCACCCAGCTGGTAGCGAACCCTCAGGTTCATCTTTTCACTGAGTTTTGCCATATAATTGATATACCCGTTGCCAAAAAACCTGTCGGTCTTTTCATTGAATATTGTATGTTCTGCTGCCCAGTATGGATTGTCCCAGCTGCCACCACGATAATAGATCTGTGTATATACATCACCGGGAACATAATAAGGATAATCCCTGAGATTATAGCTTAAAGGTGCTCCGAGTACGCCTGCAAGTGCAGCATCGTTTGCTGTTGGAAGCTTGTCGATGTCGGTTTTTGAAAAATTGGCATTGAACCCGGCAGAGAAATTCTTACCCATTTTTCTTTCAGCAGACGCTTTGCCGTTCCATCTGTCCATTCCGGTTGCAAGGGCAATGCCACTTTGAGTCGTCTGGCTTAAACCCAGGGCAAAACTTCCTGTTTCCACTGCCTGGGTTATTGAGACGTTATTTGTTGCAGAATAACCTGTTTTAAAATACCTGTCCCAGTTGTTGAACACCTGCGGTGTGACCCAAGCATCTGCAACCTGTCCGGTTTCAAGCTGGGGAACTCTATATTCTCCCGGATGACCTTGGGTATTACCACCATAAGTTGGATCATCAGGAAGATCAACAATTTTAGGCCCCCATGATAATGAAGTATTGGGAACATGTCTTCCAAAAGAACCCTGTGCATAGGTAGTCTGGTAGTCGGGTGTGCGGGAGACCTTTGAAAACGCACTTGTGTGGGAAATGGAAATAACCGGTTTCCCGAGTGCATTGTTCTTTCCGCTTTTTGTTGTAATAACAATAACTCCGTTTGAAGCACGGATACCATAAAGAGCGGCAGCTGCCTGACCCTTAAGAACATTCACGCTTTCAATGTCGGCCGGGTTAAGGTCAACAGCCCGGTTCGAAATATCAGATCCGGTTACCCCGGCTCCGGCCTGCGAGAAGTTGCCACCAGTACCTGATTGAATATCAGCAGTGGAGGAAATCGGCATTCCATCCACAACATAGAGAGGTGTGTTATTGCCGGTAAAAGAGCGTGCTCCCCTTATAACAATCTGAGAGGAGGCTCCAGGCATCCCGCTTGAAGGTTTAATGTCAATACCGGAAATCTTACCCTGCATGGCGCCTGCAAGGTCAGTATTGCCAGTACGTTTGATCACATCGTTTTTAACATCCTGGACCGAATATCCAATGGCTTTCTTCTCCCTGGATACACCAAAGGCAGTAACAACTACTTCATCCAGTCCCAGTACATCCGGTTCCAGTACAACATCAATTACGGAACGGTTCCCGATCTCAACCTCCTGTTTCTTCATTCCTATATAAGTAAAAACAAGGGTTGAGGCATTCTCCGGAACTGCCAGGGTGTACTTCCCATTTAAGTCGGTATTGATCCCTGTGGTCGTTCCTTTGACGGAAACAGACACACCAATCATTGCTCCTTCACCTGGAACAGAAGAGTTGACGGTTCCGGAAATTATTCTTTGCTGGGCATTTGCAGAAAGTGCAAACCCGCAAAAAACCAAAAGCATCAAGAGAATTTTTCTCATAACATTTAGTTTAGGTTTAAAAAATAAATTTAAAGGAATGGCTAGTTCCTTTTACTGTCCATGATTATGGTATGACCACAATCATACGCAAGATAAAAATTGGATTGTTGATAAATATTTTGAATCGACAGATTGCTTGATCAGGTTTACATTTGACACTTTCGGAGTAACGGATATTTACTTCCCCGTTTAATACTTCTAAGCTGTTTTGTCCATTTTTAAGTATTTTTGTTATCTGTTCGGAATGATTATTAACATCACTTTTTATGTCAGGATTTGCCCACCTGCATGTTCATACACAATACTCTATACTGGATGGAGCATCCAGCATTCAACATCTCATTGAGAAAGTTAAATCTCTGGGCATGGAGGCTGTTGCCATAACGGATCACGGCAATATGTTCGGGGTAAAAGAGTTTCACAATACAGCCACAAAAAAAGGAATTAAACCAATCATCGGCTGCGAGATATATGTTGCCAAAAGATCAATCGCTGATGTGACGGGCAAGGAAGATCGTTCCGGAGACCATCTGATACTTCTTGCCAAAAACCTGACAGGGTACAAGAACCTCATCAAGCTTGTTTCTACAGCCTGGATAAAAGGTTTCTACTACAAACCACGCGTTGACAAGGAGCTACTGGCAAAATACAAAGAGGGGCTAATTGCTTCGTCGGCATGCCTTGCCGGTGAGATCCAGGATGAAATTCTCAATGGCACCATTGCAGGCGCTGAAGCTGCACTTAAAAGTTACCTTGATATCTTCGGAGATGATTTCTACCTTGAGGTAATGCGCCATGAAACTAACGATCCCGAAGCAGACCGGACTGTATTTCCCCTTCAGCAAAAGGCTATTGAGTCACTTAAAAAGTTATCGCAGAAATACAATGTAAAACTCATTGCAACCAATGACGTTCATTTCATTAATGAGGAAGAAGCAGAAGCTCACGACAGGCTGATATGTATAAATACTGCCAAAGATATTGACGACCCCGACAGATTGAGGTATTCAAAACAGGAGTACCTGAAAACTGAAGAGCAGATGCGGGAGACCTTTATTGATCTTCCTGAAGCAATTGACAATGTTGCCGAGGTTGTAGCCAAGGTCGAAAAATACAAGCTTGATCATGATCCCATAATGCCCGAATTTGAACTCCCTGAAGGATATACTGATAAAGATGAATACCTCAGGTTCCTGACTTATGAGGGAGCAAAAAAGAGATGGGGAATCCTTACCCGGGAACAGACAGAAAGAATTGATTTCGAGCTTGAGACTATTGCAAAAATGGGATTCCCCGGATATTTTCTCATTGTCCAGGATTTCCTTAATGCAGCAAGGAAAATGGGTGTATCCGTCGGCCCCGGGCGAGGTTCTGCAGCAGGATCGGCTGTTGCCTACTGCCTGAGGATCACCGATATTGACCCTATTCAATATGGTCTTCTGTTTGAGCGTTTTCTGAATCTCGACAGAATTTCAATGCCTGATATTGATATCGATTTTGATGAAGACGGAAGAGATTCCGTGCTTAAATATGTAGTGGATAAATACGGCCACGATAAGGTCGCCCATATCATTACATTCGGCTCCATGGCTGCGAAAATGGCAATAAGGGATGTTGCCAGGGTACAGAAACTTCCACTTCCCGATGCCGACAGGCTTGCCAAGCTGGTTCCTGAAAGGCCGGGAATCACTCTTTCACAGGCATATGCCGAAGTGCCCGAGCTGGCAAAGGAAAAGGAATCCTCGAATAAGCTTGTTGCACAAACACTCAAATATGCAGAAGTGCTTGAGGGATCAGTCAGACAAACCGGTGTACATGCCTGCGGAATAATAATTGGTAAGGATTCTCTCGATAATTATATTCCCATTTGCACGGCGAAGGACACTGACCTTTATGCCACACAATATGATGGGAGCCATGTGGAATCTGTAGGCTTGCTCAAAATGGATTTCCTTGGCCTTAAAACACTTTCGATTATTAAGGATGCCCTGGAGAATATCAAAAAATCAAAAGGTATCGCGATAGACGTGGAACATCTTCCATTAAACGATATAAAGACATTTGAGCTTTTCAGCAATGGAGAGACTACGGGTATCTTCCAGTTTGAATCAACCGGGATGAAGAGATACCTGAAAGATCTGAAGCCCAACAGGTTCGAGGATCTTGTAGCCATGAATGCCCTGTTTCGGCCCGGACCCATGGAATATATTCCCAAATTCATCAGGCGCAAGCATGGACTGGAGAAGATCGAATATGTAATTCCTGTGATGGAGAAATACCTGAACGACTCGTACGGCATCACGGTATACCAGGAACAGGTAATGTTACTGTCACAGGAACTTGCGGGGTTCACCAAGGGAGAGGCTGATTCTCTGCGTAAAGCCATGGGAAAGAAGAAGAAGTCGATAATGGACGAGATGAAGATGAAATTCCTCGAGGGATGCAGCAAAAAAGGTTACGATGAAACTGTTATCAATAAGATCTGGTCCGACTGGGAAGCTTTCGCACAATATGCCTTCAATAAGTCACATTCAACGTGTTATGCACTTATTGCCTATCAGACAGGATACCTGAAAGCTCATTACCCTGCCGAGTTCATGGCTGCAGTTCTAAGCAGGAACATCAGCGATATCAGGAAGATAACAACTTTCATGGATGAGACCCGTCGTCTGGGCATGGATGTTCTCGGGCCTGATGTGAACGAAAGTAATGCAAAGTTCACCGTTAATAAAGACGGAAATATAAGATTCGGACTCGGAGCAATTAAGGGTGTGGGCGAAAGTGCTGTTATACAGCTTATTGAAGAGAGGGAAAACAACGGGCCATATAAGAATATATATGACTTGGCCGAAAGAGTCAATCTCAACTCACTGAACAAAAAGAATCTTGAAGCTATGGCTGTAGCCGGCGCGTTTGACTGTTTCGGCGAAATAAGCAGGGCACAATATTTTGCGCTCGACACCAGGGGTTCCAGTTTTATTGAAAGCCTTATAAGATACGGCAATAATGCAAAAACGATAAAACAATCAAGCAGCCAGACACTTTTTGGTGAGGCCGGCGGTTTCGATCTTATCAGGCCTGAACCTACTGTATGCCCCGATTGGCCAAAGCTTGAAAAGCTTAACAGGGAGAAAGAGGTAATTGGAATATATCTTTCATCCCATCCGCTTGATGACTTCAGGCTCGAGATAAATACTTTTACCACAGCAACGCTTGCCGACCTCCAAAATCTTCGCGAATACCTCGACAGGGAAGTGACAGTTGCAGGTATGGTTATTGACACCAGGAACGGCATCGGCAAAAACGGAAAACCATATGGCTCATTCACAATTCAGGATTACTCTGATTCGTTCAGATTCATGCTCTTTGATAAAGATTATATCGACAACAGTAAATTTTTTACTGTTGGCTATTATCTTCTCGTAAAAGGGAGAGTTCAGAAGAAAAGATACCGGGAGGATGAAATTGAATTCAGCATAAAGAAGATACACCTGTTATCCAGCGTTAAGGATGAGCTGATAAAAACAGTAACCCTGAAGATCAATCCTGAAAACATCAATAATGAAATGATCAACGAGCTTAAGGAGCTTATCCGTGAAAATAAAGGAGAGACAGAGCTGAGGTTCCTTTTTCTTGATCCCGATGATAAGATCTCGCTGCCGATGTTTTCAAGGACATTGAGGGTAAGGCTGAACAACGAGTTTATTTCTTTCCTCGACGATCATCCCGGAATTGAATATAAAGTTAATTAACTATATTTACGACATTCATCAAGTAACATTTCATAAAAGTACTCAGATATGGCATTAGAGGTAAACGATGGCAACTTCGAGGAGGTTGTGATAAAAGCAGATAAACCGGTGGTAGTCGATTTCTGGGCAGAGTGGTGCGGCCCCTGCAGAATGATAGCTCCGATAATTGAGGATCTTTCTAAAGAATATTCCGGAAAAATTATAGTAACCAAATGCGACGTTGACAATAATCCTCAGGTCGCTGCCAGATACGGGATAAGAAATATTCCGACTGTACTTTTCTTCAAAAACGGGGCGATTGCCGACAAGCAGGTTGGTGCGGTGCCTAAAAATAATTTTATAAACAAGATCAATGCCTTGCTTTAGTATCGATGCTTGATTTTTACGGCCGTGCAGGTATCTGCTACGGCTTTTTTAATTTAAACTTATGACAGTTTGTATTTTTGCAGCCTCGAGCAGCAGGATAGATAATGAGTACGGCATAGTTGCGGCCAGACTTGGAACCCTGATGGCGCGCCAGGATATGGATGTTGTTTATGGAGGAGGAGGTATCGGCCTGATGGGTAAGCTGGCAGACGCTGTTCTTGAAAACGGCGGGAAGATAACTGGTGTGATACCTGAATTCATGAAAGAAGAAGGATGGGGCCATAACGGCTTGACAGATACAATTGTAACTGCCGACATGAGCGAAAGAAAAAAAAGAATGTTCAGCATGTCGGATGCAGTTGTTTCGCTTCCCGGAGGCATCGGCACCCTTGAAGAGATGACAGAAGCCATTACGCTCAAACAGTTAAGTCTATTCGATGGTCCTGTAATTATTTTAAACACTCTTGGGTACTACGATTCTCTGCTCGAATTCATCGATCACATGATAAAACACAACTTCATGAGATTCGAGCATAAAGGCATCTGGGAAGTGGTCAATACTCCTGAAGAAGTCATGAAAGCCCTCAATAAAAAAAAGAGTAACCATGAGGAGTGGCGCAGGATAGCAAAGATCTAACGTTCCGGAATCCGTGTTCCGATAAACATTATATCATCTACCTGCTGCAGATCTCCCTTCCAGTCAAGGATTTCTTTCTCGAGTCTGTCCCGCTGGTCGTCTATCGGAAGATCCCATATCCCACAGAGAAGTTTCTTAACATTACCCGATTTATACTTCTTGCCATCATTGTAGCCGAATTGATCAGCATAACCATCAGAGCTCATATAAATCATGTCGCCTGGTTGTATGTCAATAACCTGGTTCTGGAATGATTTTTTCGCCTGAATGGATGACATCCCTATAGGGAATCTGTCGGCTTTATACAAGAAAATCTCTCCTTTCCTGACGAGATAAACAGAATTATATGCACCCGCAAATTCAAGGGTAAATCTTTTCTTGTCAAATGCAATCAGCGACATATCCATGCCATCGTTTATGGTTTCTTCGTTCCTCTGCATCAGGGCTTTGACAACCTCTGCATTAAGCTGGTCAAGAATCGCACCCGGCCTTGTAATACCGTATTCCCTGACAACTTTGTTAAGAGAGTTGTGTCCTATTATCGACATAAATGCCCCCGGAACACCATGGCCTGTGCAGTCGCATGCAGCAATGAACTGCAGGTCGCCGTTATCGTGCATCCAGTAGAAATCGCCGCTTACTATATCCTTTGGCATATAAAGGACAAAGGTTTCCCTAAACATATCATCACGCGGCAGCATTGCTCTCTGGATCCTTTCTGCATATCTTATGCTTGCTGTAATGTCGCGGTTTTTCTCTTCGATCTCCATGCTCTTTTGAACTACTTCGGCGGTTCTCTCAGCAACTTTCTGTTCAAGGATCTTCTTTTCAAGAATGAGGTTTCTCTCCCTGACTTTTATGTATGATATCACCCCTATTGCCGCAATAATGAGGCAAAGGGAAATAAACCATGGGGTTTGATAGAAAGGAGGTTTGATCACAAATGAATATTCAAGAGGCTCTTCATTCCAGTAACCGTAGCTGTTCGATGCCATAACCCTGAAAGTATAATGCCCCGGTGACAGGGAGTAATCTTTCTGAGTCATATTAGTGGCAGGTTTCCAGTCACTGTCAAAACCTTTAAGCATTAACTTGTATTTTACCGCATCAGGCTCGGTAAGCGAAACGCTATAATAATCAAATAGGATGGTTTTCTCCTTGTAGCTGAGCTTTAGGTTATTAACCATCTCATGAAGCTCATAATTAACTTTTAAGCTGCCTAGGTGTACTTTTGGCCTTGCATCAGATGGAGGCATAAGCGACGGATTTAGCCTGGTAACTCCGTTCCCGGTTCCGAGCCACAGGTTGCCTTTGCTATCTGTAATTGATGCATTCGGTGATGCTTCAATTCCTGTGAATCCGTTTCTTTTGGTAAAAGTTGCAATACTTCCATCCGAAAGGTTCAACCTGTTCAAACCAAAATTGGTGCCTATATAAAGGAACCTGTCGCCCTGCGGTTCAAGGAATTTTATGTTATTTGAAAGAAGTCCGTCTTTTTCAGTAATTGTTGCAACTACCGAATCATTTACTATTCCCAGCAATCCGCTTCCTGTTCCGACCCATATCCTGGAATCGGCTGTTTGTGCAATTGTCTGAGGAACCAGTCCTTCTGTGATCCTGATTATCCTGAATTGTCCTTTCTTTGAATCGTATTTTGTGAGCCCTATTTTTTCCTCCGATCCAATCCACATATTATTATCCCTGTCGCAGAACAGGGTTTTTATTGAAGTCCCTGCAAGCCCGTCAGCCTGTGTATGAGTTCTGATTTCATCTGTGCCCTGGTCATAAACGACAAGTCGGTCATAGTTACCTATCCATATCATGTTTTTCTTGTCTACCTCGAGGGCTGTAATTACTGCTTGTTTTTCAAGATTCCCATTCAGGAATGAATTAAAGTACATTTTACCAGATTTGAGGTCATAATTGAAAAGGCCTCTCTGGTAAGTCCCGATCCAGATTTTGCCGTTCCTGTCCATTTTGATAAACCTGGCGTTTATAAGGTTATTTGTTTTCTCATTGAAAACCTTAACCGGATTGCCGGCTGGTAATAATGGATCATAAACTGAAACACCGGCGTTTGTTCCCAGCCAGAATTTTCCCTGGTCATCTTCCTCTACGGCAAATACCTGTTTGTCCTGAATTATCTTTGGATCGGTGATGGAGGTGAAATGGTCCCCCTTGTATATGCTGATCCCGGCATAATGATCAGCTATTATCATGTTCTTCTCGCTGTCCTCAACCATGCAATGAACAGTAAGAGTTTCAAGTCCATTTGATTTATTAAAGGTCCTTAGTTTCTCGTCATAGAAGAGAGTAATTCCTCCGCCCCAGGTGCCAACCCATACATTTCCCCTGTAATCTTCAGTGATGTACGAAACGAAGTTTCCTGCCAGTCCATCCCTGACATCATATACCTTCATCTCGCCGGATTTCTTTACTAATCTGTAAAGTCCTCCATAATGTGTCCCAAACCAGAAATCTCCTCTGCTGTCCATGAAAATGGTTACAATTGAAAAGTAATCAGTTAGTTTTTCCGGTTTAAAGATCTCAAAAATGTCTTTTTCCTTATTATATGTTTTTATCGCACCCGGGACAATGCAATAATAGACTCCAAAAGTATCTATATACGTGGAGGTGATCACGTTAAGGCCGTAATTTCCGCCATATTGTTTTCCTGTAAGAACAGAATCCCCCGCCTGCGGAAAATCTACCCTGATTGCACCGTCCTTTGATGAGGTCAGCCAGATATACTTGCCTATCTGTCTTATACTTGTCACATCACCGCTAAGTGATATAGTATCTAATTTAACTCTGGAAAATCTTTTGCCGTCGAAAAGTGTCAGTCCTCCGTTAAGATGCCCATACCATATCCTTCCGATAGTATCCTCGGCGATGCTGCGAACACCGCTGCCGGCAGTGCCATCAGCCGCAGTGAAGTTGGTAAAACCAGAACCATTGAATCTTGAGACTCCGCTCTCCGTACCAAGCCAGATCCAGTCGTTTTTATCCTGCAGGATGGTATAAACCTTTGAAGAGCTTAAACCCTGCTCAACTCCGTATCTCTCGAAAAAATATGTCTGCGCCTGAATGAGACTAAATGAAAGCGCATAAAACAAGGTCATCAGGCTTATGTGCCTGATGACCTTATTATTAAAGGACCAGAATTTTATTTTCATCCGTTTTATTTAGCTATAAAGAAAAAAGTACCATCCTCATCTTTCAAACCTGTGATCTTCCCGAACTTGGGCTTTTGCTGATTATTTGTACCGACTGCTGTGGATACTTTTGTTACTACCTCCTCGATCGGGATACATGCGTTTGGATTATTTAAAAGAGTAGTGGCAAAGGTCTGTGTAAACTGAGATTCATCTACTGCCAGCTCATAGCCTGCCGAAGAGAATACCTGTGATGATTTGAATTGTGTTGCCTGCCAGTCGTCACAGCTTCTTTTTTTGATATCGGATCTCATTGCCTGGTAGAAGCTCGGCCCTGATTCACAGGCATCTGTAACAACAAGTGTATGTGTAAGATATGCCAGGTAGCTCTCCATTGATGCTCTCAGTGTGCTCAGGTTGAAATATGTGAATTCATCATCACGTTTTGCGTCGACTGGGATCCAGTACCCGACATCATTAATGAATTTTCCATGTCCTGCATACCAGATAAGCAGTGATTTTACCTGGTTCGATTTTATCTGGTCTCTAAGCTCAAGGGTGAAGAATTTCTCCATCTGCTCTTTGGTCATATTCTTTTTAGAGATGAACTGATGTACCTGGTAATTTGCCAGAGCTCTTTTCATCCGGTCAACATCTTTTACCGGTCCCGCAAGGCTGGCAAATGTTGAGTAATCGGAGTTTTCAATGAAAACAACCCATGTTTTGCCCATAGGATTTGTAGCTGAAATATCAGCACCTTCCCTGTTAAGCCTGAATTCTGTGGAAAGCTTGTTTCCGTAAATATCCTCTGCCTCAACCATCAGCTTGTTCTTGTTCAGGATATCCACTGTGGCTGTAAAGGATGGATTTATATCATTGGCGGCATAGCTTCCCGAAACGCCATCAATAAATATGGATTTGATCTTGCTCTCGTCGGTTAGCTTTCCCTGAATGAAAAGTGTCTGGGAATTATTATCAAGATATATTAATCCATCATCAGAAGTATAGGGCGCTACAATGCTGACCTTCGGAGGATTTATTTCAGTACGTACAAGATTGTATGAAAGTGGTTTTTGATTATCGTAATCATCAATTGCCAGAAGGGTTATCTTTTCGAGACCGCCAACATTGATATTTGCAAAGAACTCATATTCGCCATTCTTTTCAACAGGAGTAACCTGCTCATCATTAATTGTAAGCGATTTTATTTTACTCTTATCCTTAATTTTGCCCGATATAAGAAGGACATTATTGTCTCCCCTGATCTCTACAGTTTCATTCGAAGGTGCGGGGTTAATGACAGTTATTTCAGGCGGAACATTTTCACGGTTCAGCTCATAAAGCCTGGCCTGTGCATCCTTCAGCATTTTACGGGCTTCCTGGTTGAATTCTGAAAGTTGGGTGATTTTATTATAATCCTCCATTGCCTTTTCAAAATTCATGATCTCTTCATACGATTTGGCCCTGTCAAAAAATGCATCAGGATTATTAGCGTTCAGTGAGATGTATTTTGTAAAATCGTTTATGGCATTTGTATGCTGATTGAATTCCTGATAATATTTTCCCCGTATCAGGTAGAAATCAGGATTTGACGGTTGAATAAGGATATTTTTAGAAATATCGTTGATTGCATTCGGAAAGTCAATGTTTGCTTTATACACTTTGCTTCGCATAAGATAGGCTTCAGTGTTCCTGTCGTCATTTTTAAGTATCTCATTGCACTGCAACATTGCACCCTGAGCATCACCTCCCTTGAGCAGAAGCTCTGCAAGGGCCAGTCTTGGTTCAACTATCTTTTTATCCTTGGCAATCGCTTTTTCAAATTCTTTTTTGGCGGAGAAGTCATTGTTCAGTTTAGAATAAGTTATTCCCCTCCAGTAATAATTCATCGGATTATCCTTGATTATTATTGCTGTATCAGAGGCTTTAAGAGCCTGGTCATATTTCTCAAGGTTTATCAGGGTTATAACCTTTTCGGGATATGCGCCGGCATTTCTTTTATCGAGACCTGTTGCATGATTCAGGTGGACCAGAGCTTCTTCGTACTGACCCAGTTTATTGCAGACAGCGCCAAGCCTTACATGTGCGTCGACATTCTTCGGGGCAAAAACAATTGTCTTTTCAAAATCGGACTTTGCTTCATTGTTTTTTAATAATGCCTCAAAGGCTTCTCCCCGGGCATAATAAAATGCTGCATTTGCCGGCTCAGCTGCTATCGCACTGGTGAATTGAGAGACCGCGTCTTCATATTTGAAGGTCTCCATGAATTGTTCCCCGGCTTTGAAAAACTTTTTGCCGTTTTGACCATAAGCACAAACTGCTAAAAGTGCTGCAATGGTTATCAGAAAAATTTTTCTCTTATTCATAGTATTATATCTTAATTGACATTATTCCAACTATCAAAATTATAAATTATTCTTCTAATTATCAATTTACTCTGCCGTCTTATTGTGTTCATTAAAAATAACTTCCATCGAACTACGGCTGAATAAAACCCTTTTAAGTGTCTTCCCTTCAATAAAAGGTGCTCCCGGGCCTTTATTAAAATAATCTCTGCCCCTGAAAATCCGGGCCTCATCCCATATCCCGGATGCAATAAAATGATTCAGCACCTGAGCTCCTCCCTCTATCAGAACCGATTGAATATCTGATCTGTAAAGGTAATCTGAAATCTGAACTGCAGAAATGCTGCCGTCACTCAACTTCACCATAACTGCATCCGCAATCTTTGCATCAGCATTATGTGTAAACACAATATTTATGCCATTTGTCTTAAAAAGAGCTGCATTGCTGTCGAGGTTGCCTGTACTGCTCAAAATAAGCCTCAGAGGATTTTCACCGGTCCACTCCCTGACATTCAGCCTGGGATTATCTGCCCTTACCGTTCCCGCACCGGCAAGAATCGATTGTTCCACTGATCTCCACCTGTGTACGAGAACGCGTTCGGCATTGCCTGTTATCCATAGCGGCTTCCTGAAATGGCCTTTGTTCCTTTCAATATCAAGGAGTCCATCGGCGCTCTGTGCCCATTTAAGGATAACATAAGGCCTTTTTTTCTCATGAAAGGAAAAAAACCTTCTGTTTATCCACCTGCATTCCTCTTCCATCACTCCTGTAACTACCTCACATCCTGACTCTTTCAGTTTTTTAATGCCTTTCCCTGACACTTTTTCACTTGTATCAGGAGTACCAATAACAACAGTTCTGATGCCTGATGAAAGTATCATATCAACGCAGGGAGGCGTTTTCCCAAAATGGGAACAGGGTTCCAGATTGACATATAATTTCGATTTTCCCAGGAGGTGCTTATCCCTTACAGAGTTTATGGCAATCACTTCCGCATGAGGTTCTCCTGCTTTAAGATGATATCCCTCGCCAATTATCCTGCCTTCATGAACAATGACAGATCCCACAAGCGGATTTGGATAGGTTCGTCCTTCAGCCTTCAGCGCAAGATCGAGGCATCGCCTCATGTATTTTATGTCATCCTCTTCCTGCATTTTTACGAAAGTGCTAATTTTGATGCATGTCGGTGAATATACAAACTATAAAAGAGATCCGGTTTTATCTTACCGGAGAACTTGCCCGAATATATCCGGAGACAGAAATAAATGCCATTGCCAATATTATTATCAAGACTCTTTTTAAGACCTCTAAGTTGCATGGACTTGCTTTTCACGATAAACGGCTTACACATAAACAGGCTTATCAGGTTTTCAGCATCTGCAGGGAGCTTAAAGAAGGTAAACCTCTTCAGTATATTCTTGGCGAAACCTGCTTTTACAACTGTATCATAAAAGTAAACAATGAAACACTTATACCAAGGCCTGAAACCGAAGAAATGGTAGACCTGATAATAAAGGAAAACAAAGGATTCAGGGGAACAATCCTGGATGCAGGAACGGGCTCCGGATGTATTGCTATTGCACTGGCCGTCAACCTTCCCGGAACAAAAATAACCGGCATCGATATTTCTGAAGGCGCCGTTAAAGTTGCCCGGGAAAACGCAGTCATTAATAATGCTACTGTTGATTTCCTAAAGGCAGACATTATGAATTTTGACATTAAACTGTTTAAAAACATTGATATAATTGTCAGCAACCCTCCATATGTGCGAGAGTCAGAAAAAAAACAAATGGCCAGTAATGTCATTGATTTTGAGCCTCATATTGCGCTTTTTGTTCCGGATTCTGAGCCTCTGAAATACTACCTCCATATTCTGAAGCTTGCAGATGAAATACTTGTCACTGGCGGCAGGGTATATTTTGAAATAAACGAAGCTCTTGGAGGAGAGATGAATAACCTGCTTTCAGAGTATGGTTATTACGAAATAATGATAATCCGCGATCTTAACGGCAGGGAAAGATTCATTAAAGGAATACGAAATGGGGGAAAGCACAATTTATAAAACCGCTCTGGCAAATAATGATATCATATCAAAGCTCAATTCATGGTCTGTAAGTGAAGCTGATGCCGGCAGGATCATTTCCACTCTTGTTCACGAGAATTTTATAAATGAAAAACGCTATGCCGAAGCTTTTGTGAAGGATAAATTCAGGTATAACAAATGGGGTAAGGTAAAGATAAGAGCCGGTCTTAAGATGAAGAAGGTCCCCGGTGATATTATTAACCATGCCCTTGATTCAATTGATAATGAACTATATAGAAAAACCATTAAGGATCTGCTTCTTACCCATATAAAATCCGTAAAAGCAAAAAATCAATATGATTTAAAAGGTAAGCTTTTAAGGTATGGATTATCAAAAGGCTTCGAAAGTGAATTGCTTTATGAAATTCTGTCAGGAAAATTTGAGGATATATTCCAGGAAGGGCATGAAAGCGATCAGGAAGAGAGCTGAAGAGCCGATAATATCATATAAAATGAGTTGTTTACGCGAATCCGGATGGCTTAAATAAATCTTAGAAAAAATGAGCCTCATAAGCAGCTGTCCG
>JALONV010000130.1 GCA_025454755.1 Bacteroidales bacterium
GAAATAGAAAAAGAGGAAAAAGAGATAAAGCGTGATTATCTCGATCGACATATGCCACACGTGATCTGCCCCGACCAGGTGAAGAGAGGAGAAAAGCTTGAAGTGAAAATCAAACTTGGAGATGAATACCCTCATCCCGACGATCATGACCACTTCATTTCCGTAATTCAGCTATGGAACAGGGAAACACTGCTGGCTGAAGCACGGTATACTGCAGGCGTTTATGGTTCCCTGCCATCACATTTTGAAGTCGATTTTTACATAGTCGCTCCGGAAGTCTCGATGAACCTCTCAGCAATGGCAGTATGTACAAAACATGGCCTCTGGCAAAGTGAAGATAAAGCCGTAAAAGTTATATAGGACATGGCAAAGAACGAAAGGAAGAAACGCAACTGGCGAGACAAGTACAGGTTCTCAATTGTCAACGACACAACCTTCGAAGAGGTATGGAGGGTTCGTCTTACCCAGTATAACGCCTTTCTGCTGATCACTTTCCTTGTTCTTTTCATTATCGGAGCCACAGTTTCCATAATTGCATTTACAAATATCAGGGAATTCATTCCCGGCTATCCTGATGTCACAATGAGACGCAATATTCTCATGAGCGCCATCAGGCTCGATTCACTTGAGAAGCAGCTGGAGCTGAGAGACAACTATTTTGCCAACATAAATGCGATAATTGCCGGTGAAAAACCTGCAGAAATATATTCCATGCAGGACACTTCAGGTGCATACAAATCAATAAGGTATACTACTTCTCCTGAAGAATCTGCCCTCCGGGCGCAGGTCGAGAATGAAGAAAGATATAATGTCACTTATACTCCTGATTTTTCGGAATCGGTGACAAGCCTGGCCGAGCTCCATTTCTTTCCGCCGGTCAAGGGGATTGTTTCCGGTAAATTCGATATTCGTACAAAGCATTATGGGACCGATATAGTTGCCAAGCCAAGATCTCCGGTATCAGCAGCTCTTGACGGTACGGTAATTTTCACAGGATGGACTATGGAGACCGGTTATGTAATCGAGATCCAGCATCCAAACAATATTGTGTCGGTATACAAGCATAATGCGAGCCTTCTGAAAGAGACCGGTGATCTGGTCCGTGCCGGCGAACCTGTTTCAATTGTCGGAGATTCAGGCGAACTATATACTTCAGGTCCGCATCTTCATTTTGAGATCTGGTACAAGGGAAGTCCTCTCGACCCTGAGAAGCATATTTTATTCTAAATCAATCAGATATGCCGGTAAGGATTGCAGTTTTAGGATCTACGGGTTCGATAGGAAAGCAGACTCTTGATGTCATTTCAAGATTTCCTGATGAATTCAAAGTAGATCTTCTTGCAGGAGGCAGCAATGCGGAACTGCTGGCAAACCAGGCACGTAAATATCTTCCGGAATCGGTAATCATCAGCAATAAGAGTCAATATAAGAAGCTGAAAGAAGAGCTGCATGGCACAGGCATCAGGATACTGGCCGGCGATAAAGAGATGGAAAGCGCAATTGCAGATTCAAACGCTTCAATTGTGCTGGCAGCTATTGTGGGTTACTCCGGATTGAGATCAACTGTTGCTGCAATCAGGTCGGGCAAAAAAATTGCACTGGCTAATAAGGAGACCCTTGTTGTTGCCGGTGAGATCATAAAAAAAATGGTTGCTGATAACAGCAGCATCATCATACCTGTTGATTCAGAACATTCAGCGATTTTTCAATGCCTTTCAGGCGAGGAAAGAAATTCTGTCGAGAAGATAACACTTACAGCATCAGGAGGCCCTTTTTTGAAAATGCCTGTTGAAAAGCTGCATAATGTAAAACCAGAAGACGCACTTAAGCACCCAAACTGGAATATGGGTGATAAGGTTACCATCGATTCTGCTTCAATGATGAACAAAGGTCTTGAAATCATTGAGGCAAGATGGCTCTTTGATCTGGATCCTGAACAGATAAAGGTCATTATTCATCCGCAGTCAATAATACATTCTTTTGTCCATTTTACCGACGGATCGGTTAAGGCCCAGCTTGGGATCCCCGACATGAGGCTTCCGATACTGTATGCGCTAAGCTATCCACACAGATTTAATTCTGATCTGCCACGGCTTGATTTATCGAAATATCCTGAGTTTTCATTTATTGAACCCGACCTGAAAAAATTTCCCAACCTTGCCCTGGCAATAAAGGCTTTGAAAATAGGCGGCAATATGCCATGTGTGCTCAATGCGGCAAACGAAGTCGCAGTTGCGGCATTTCTGGCAGGGAAGATAGGATTTATGCGGATGTCTGAAGTTGTTGAATACGCATTGGAAAATATTCAATATCTTTCGGCCCCGGATCTTGAAACGCTTGAGGATTGTGATAGGCAGGCCAGAGCGGTGGCAGACAGTTATATAGGAAAAACAGAAACAAGAAAATGACAGTAGCAATAAAGATATTCCAGTTTTTAATAAGCCTTTCTATTCTTGTAATAATTCACGAGTTGGGGCATTTCGCTTTTGCGAAGATCTTCAAAACAAGAGTTGAAAAATTCTACCTTTTCTTTGATGCATGGTTTGCCCTGTTCAAATTCAAGCGCGGTGAAACAGAATATGGAGTCGGCTGGCTGCCCCTCGGAGGCTATGTGAAAATCGCAGGGATGATCGATGAATCGATGGACAGGGAACAGATGAAACAACCTCCGCAGCCATGGGAATTCAGATCCAAAAAAGCATGGCAAAGGTTGCTGATAATGACAGGGGGTGTGATATTCAATTTCCTGCTGGCCATGTTGATCTACGTGGGTGTACTTTTTGCCTGGGGGAAAACATACCTTCCTACATCAAACCTGAAATATGGTATCGTAACCGATTCAACCGGTCTGGCAATGGGCCTGAGAAACGGCGACAAGATACTTTCGGTTGACAATCTGTACATTGAGAATTTTAGTGATGTAATGAAAGACATCATTCTCAACAAGAGAAGCTCTATCCAGGTTGAAAGAAACGGTGAAAAGATCGATATAGCACTTCCGGCTGATTATGTTCCAAATCTTCTGAAAGGCAGAGGAGCATTTGATGTCAGGATACCCTTTGGACCTTTTCTAATAACCGGTTTGGGTAAGGAGTCTCCGGCAAAGGCAGCAGGAGTATTGAAAGGTGATGAGTTGACAGGAATAGACAGCTTCAAATTCACATATTTTGACGAGTATCAGAACTACCTGGCAAAGAACAAGAACAAAACAATAATACTTAACATTCTTCGCAACGGCGAGAGTCTCAACCTGAGCATGGTCGCGGGCAGCGACGGAAAACTTGGAGTACAAACTGACAGGTCAAAATCACTGGATCTTGAATTTAAGTCGATAAAGTACGGATTCTTTGAATCAATACCTGCCGGTATAGCCAGGGGTTTCAAGGAAATAGGAGACTACCTCAAACAATTCAGGCTTATCTTTTCAAAAGAGACAAAGGCATATGAATCTCTCGGCGGATTCATCACCATAGGAAGCATCTTCCCTGCTACATGGGACTGGCAGAGTTTCTGGGATGTGACAGCATTCCTGTCCATTATCCTTGCCGTGATGAACATACTTCCTATTCCGGCTCTTGACGGAGGACATGTTATGTTCGTATTGTATGAGATGATAACCGGCCGCAAACCAAGCGATAAATTCCTGGAATACGCACAGATAGTGGGTATGATAATCCTCTTTTCATTACTGATCTATGCAAATGGGAATGATATAATACGATACATCAGAAAATAGATAAAAAAGTGTCATTTGTTATTAATTAAAGTATTTATAACTTTGTACAAATTCTAATAACTACGGAGATGGGAAAAATAGGTATAACAGAGATTTTAATAATTCTGGTAATAGTGGTTCTTCTTTTTGGAGGACGCAAGATTCCCGAACTGTTTAAAGGCATTGGACAGGGAATGAAGGAATTCAAGAAAGCCTCAAAATATGATCCAAATGAGGATAAGGAAAAGGAGAAGTTTGACTAAGAGACTACTTAATATTATTATAAATTGAGGGCTTATTTAAGCCCTTTTTTTATGGCCCCCAGCCATAAGCTTGAGGCTTATGGCTTACCCCCTGAAGGGCTGCCGGCCCCCCAATCCCGCCTAAGCGGGACTATAAACCCTTTACTAAACAATATTCTCTGCATGGGTCTCAACCCCCCTTTAGGGGGGATGGGGGGTCTGTTAATATGGTTCGTATTTCTGATTTCTTCTTACCGGCACAAATCCTGCTTCTTTTATTATTGACTGCAGGTCTTCAGCACTGAACCTGTTCCCTCCGCCTGCGGCGCTCACAACATTTTCCTCTATCATCACTGACCCCAGGTCATTCGCACCTCCATGCAGCGACAGCATCCCGGTGTCCCTTCC
>JALONV010000131.1 GCA_025454755.1 Bacteroidales bacterium
GAGATCCTGTCGGCGACAAGCCTGTTTATCTCCTCCGGCATTGTAATATCTCCGGAACGAAGACCGGCTTCAATATGACAGCATTTTATATTCTCCTTCTTAGCTGTGACCGAGCATGCAAGAATTGCATTTACATCTCCAACCACAACAACCCAATCTGGTTTTTCTGCTTTTAATACTTTTTCGAACTCAATCATGGTATGTCCTACCTGTTCGGCATGAGTTCCCGATCCCACTCCCAGGTTAATATCAGCCTCCGGGATTTCGAGCTGTTCGAAGAATGATTTTGACATACGGTCGTCGTAGTGCTGACCGGTGTGTACTAATATATGATCAACAGGTTCTTTTTCTGAAGAGGGGGCGAGGGGGTGAGGGCGAGAGGGGGAGATAGATTTGTTATAGCGTTCTATTTCTCGGATAAAAGGAGCTATTTTCATGAAATTAGGCCTGGCACCGACGACAGAGATTATCTTCATTTTTTATGGTATAATTTTATCAGTTTATAAAGATACAATTATACTATTGAATGTACATCGGTAAAAGGTCAACGTTATTTAGGCATTGACGTACCGATCACCGATTACCGATTACTGATTACCGCTTACTGATTACCGATCAGATACAATTATTGTTATAAGAAATGTATTATATTTGCATTTATAAGAACATTGAAATGCATAAAAAATACATTAAATGGAACGTAAGATAGAAAAAACATTACTTCAATGGAAGAATTCCAGGAACAGATTGCCTCTTATACTGCAGGGAGCAAGGCAGGTAGGGAAGACCCATTCAGTTCTGTATTTCGGGAGAAGCCATTTTAAGAATGTTATTTACTTAAACTTTGAAAGCAATACAGAGCTTCACCGGATATTTGAAAGAGATTTATCACCCGGGAGGATACTGAAGGAATTATCAGTGTATTCCGGAGAGTCCATTTTTGAGAAAGGATCATTAATCTTTTTTGATGAAGTACAGGCGTGTAACAGGGCATTAACATCATTAAAATATTTTGCCGAACAGGCTCCGGGATACGCGATAATTGCTGCGGGAAGCCTGTTGGGAATAGCAATAAGAAGGCAGGACCACTCTTTCCCGGTCGGAAAGGTAAGGATGGAATATCTCTATCCAATGGATTTTGAAGAGTTTTTATGGGCAATTGATCAGAAAAAAAGTGCCGGAATTATACGCGAATCGTTTAGTACAAATGAAAGCTGTTCTTTACATAACCTGTTTCTGGATTATTACAGGAGTTATATTATTAC
Organism: Bacteroidales bacterium; assembly: GCA_025454755.1. Lineage (GTDB taxonomy): Bacteria > Bacteroidota > Bacteroidia > Bacteroidales > VadinHA17 > LD21. The sequence continues at coordinate 1,266 of JALONV010000131.1, forward strand.
CGGGGGTATGCCTCAGGTTGTAAAAGAGTATTCGGCAAGCAGGGATCTCCATTTTGTTTCAGTCCTTCAGAGAAACATTAATGATGCTTATATAGCCGACATGGCAAAATATGCAGGGCCGGGGGAGACAGTTCGTATTATGGCAGCTTTCAACAGTATCCCTGCACAGCTTGCAAAGGAGAATCATAAGTTTCAGTATGGTGTAATTAAAAGCGGGGCCAGAGCAGCAGTTTATGCACCGGCTATTGACTGGTTAAAAGCTTCAGGTGTAATTATTGCCTGTAATAAGGTATCAATGGGAACTGCTCCTCTTATTGCTCATGAAGAGCCGGACTCATTCAAGATATATTTTTCCGATACGGGATTACTATGTGCAAAGTCAGGTGTATCGTTCAGAACAATCATTGCAGATTCGGCGGATAAAAGCAACTTCAGGGGAGCCCTGACTGAAAACTATGTCGCCTCGGCATTGTTTGCTGCGGGATATCGACCCTGGTATTGGGAGTCACAGGGGAAAGCCGAGGTAGATTTTATAATTCAGCTTAACAACGATATAATCCCCATTGAGGTAAAATCGTCAGATAACGTACGTTCAAAAAGCCTGCAGCAGTTTGTATCACGATATAAATCCCCGGTATCATTCCGCATTTCAGCAAAGAACTTCGGATTTGAGAACAATATAAAGTCAATTCCCCTGTATGCTGTTTTTTGTATTCATGGATTTGAAATCCAATAGAGAATTTGATCGTTTGAAGTTTTTAAGGCATTGACTTGCGAAGCACCGATCACCGAGGTCCGGTTAAAGCTTAATGATAGAAAGGTATTCGGTAATCGGTATTCGGCACTCGGCAAGTCTGATTACCGCTTACTGATTACCGATTACCGCTTACCCTTTTGTACCCTTTGCCCTCCGCCCTGCGCTCTGCGCCCTGAGCCCCCTTCGCCGTCACTTGCTCCTCGCATGCCTGAACAGTATATTCCACCCCGACTTCCAGAAGTACTTGAAATCGGTGAGAAGCGGGTGCTTATCGTACAGATCAAGATATTTCATTTCCGAAGCCTGGATGCTGTCCAGATCCTCGGGCATATCAGCATAAAAAGGCGGAATAAGTCCGGGTTTATATTTTATTCTTTTTATCCTGACATCTTCTTTATACAATTCAAAATACTGTTTACTTAAAGGCCGTACACCCACAATTTTCATTTCCCCTTTAAAGAAGTTCAGCAACATAGGCAGCTCATCAAGCCAGATCTTCCTGCAGACAGCTCCCCATGAAGTTATTCTGAAGTCGTTTTTGAATTTACCACCATTTTGCAGGTCGTGGAGTCTGTATATATAATCCTGAATATATTCAGAATAAGGATGCATGGTCCTGAGCTTGTAGACCTTAATGATCTTTCCATTTTTACCAACTCTCGGCAGGGCAATCAATGGACCATAGATGTTTTCATTTCTTGGCAAAGGCGCCCCATTTTTTTTTGCTTCAATACAAAGATTATTTCCAATGAAGGATTCCTGTCTTATCCTGAAGCCGGCCCTGGATAAGCGGCCTAACGCTTCTGCACGTGATATAACAGCATTATTTCCGTGAGTAAGAAAAAAGTATAAAGGGCGTGTGAATTTAAGTTTAGGCAGTATGCGCTTTAAAATAAAATCGAAGAAATAGTATATATAGTTAAACACCGGCCAGAACTTTTTAATGATTCTCCTCTTCCGCTGATCCTTTGTTTCCACACAACAAAAGAAATATCCTTTTTCTTCAAGCTTGCTGTTTACAGCATCAAGAAAATCATCGAGTTTTTTTATGTCATTAATCCTGTGCAGGTTAATGATATATGTATATTTGTCTTCAATGAGGCTCTCTATATTAAAAATAGTTGTTGTGGAAAGAACTGCAGTAAGGTGTGATAATTTCGGACCTGTCATCCTGATGATGGCTTCAGCCATTTCCGGACCGGCCTCATTCCTGATTGCTGTAATTATGCCGGGATGAACCTCAGTTACAGTTTCTGAATATTTTCCGTTTAGCTCGCTTACAAGGTCATATTCATTTGGTTTCCGGTATGTTTTGTACTTTTCATATTCTTCATAATCCTGAAGGGAGGCTTTCTTATAAGCAATATATACAGTTCCGAATATCAACTCAAGCAGGGTGGCAACAACGACAGTTCCCAGAACGATGGTCCTGGAATAGTTCATATCCCTGAAAGAGTACATGACAAGGGCAGTGATCGCAATAGAGATAATGTTACTGCCTATTACTCTGTTAAATAATGAAGAGAAGTTGATGATCTTTCCCCGGTGCATCTTCCCGTTGATCAGCGAGACGACCAGCCATACAACAGCAAGAGCTATAAAAAACAAGCTATGCGACGGCAGATAATGTCTCAGGCTTGCCGGCTTGGTCCATACCATAAACAGGAACGACATTGCCAGGATGACAATGTCCATGGACAGGGTTATGATACGGAAGCGGCTTTTTTCCATTACACAATTCTATCGAAGACTTTCTAAATGTAAAATAATGTAAAATTTAATGAAGTTGTTCAAATATGACTGTTTAATCATATTTATGGTTGCAAGACTTAGAAGGAAGCTCAGGGCTCAGGGCTCAGAGCTCAGAGCAAGAAATTTCTTATTTGAGTGCTTTCCTGAAGTTAGTAAGCTTTTTACTTAAAGAAATCAGTTTGGGATAGATGGTTTTTCTTTCTGAGGAGGCTATGATTTTCCTTCTTTCGTAGATATAAATGATATTTGCGCATTCAAAAACAGATCTTCGGGATATATTAAGGAAACTTGCAAATTCTTTGTCTGAAAAGGATCCTGATCCTTCTGCTATATTGTTTGAAATACTCATAGTTGCAGCTCTGAGCTGTTCTGCAAATTTGTAATATCTCTTTTCGTCAGCTTTATCCGCGATGTCAAATAATGTGTCAGAGATCTCAATAGAATCTTTCCATATTTCCAGTTTCTCGAATCTAAAATCATCCATCATGTTCCATTTTAATCTATTCTTTGCTCTGAGCTCTGCGCCCTGAGCTCTGCGCCCTGAGCTCTGCGCCCTGAGCTCTGCGCCCTGAGCTCTGCGCC